>JALTCQ010000001.1 GCA_027074515.1 Microcaldota archaeon
ATGCCAGAAAGCCCGCGTTCCACTGGGACGCCTCGCTTACGCCCGCGTGGTGAGGGTTGACGAATGCTTTTAGCTTATTTTCAACGCCTTGCACCCACGGATGATGGTCTATGGCGTAAACGTTTTTCCCCTGCGAGTAGGCTGTCTTGACAACATCTACGGGCTCGCCGTTCAGCGCAATATCTGTGAGGAATAGGGCACCTTGTTCCGGGACGAAGACCCGTGACCGCTCCATGGGGTACGGGTACGCCTCGTGACCCATTCGTCTGAGCGCTATCGTGGTGATAATGCCCGACGCAAAGCCATCCATGTCCACGTCGTGCTCCACGTGGTAGATTTTGTCTTCAAGCGACGCGACGAGGTTTTTCATCTGGTTTTGGAGTGTGCTGGGAACGTCCATAGTGGTGATTTTGTCTGCACGTTCTTTTTAACTACTGCCCAGCGCGCGCCGGACAGCCTCGCTGATGTGTTCCAGTGCCCGTTCTCTCTCAGCGTACGGAATTTTTGCTCCTGCAACGGCGGCGTGGCCGCCACCAGCCATGCCGAACTTGGACGCCAATGCATTGGCGATTGCTCCTGCATGTAGACCGATATCCTGCCCAGCCGGATTCACACCAATCCTGTAGTTCATCACGTCTCCTGGCTCCCACTGGCCCGCCGCCACGACCACCGGCTCCTTGGCATTCTTGAACTTGTCCAACAAGGCTGACCCAATGGCGGACTTTATCTTCTGTATGCGTTTCTCGTCCTCTGGCCCCACGTGCATGACGACGATTTTCACAGTTCCACCAGATATGGGCATTTCCTTCGCAAGGTATTCACCATCATCTATTCTTTTCAGATACTTTGATAGTACATGCTCCCAGTCCTCGTTTAGCTGCCTGATCTTCTCGTCCACAAGGATCGCAGCGGGCTGTCCAGACCCTACGGCGTTCAAGTATTTCTGCACGATTTCATTCGTGGTAATCTTATTCGGGAAGCGCTCCACGAGCTCAAAAACGCCTGCAATCTTTTCCAGATCCTCCACGGTCGGTCCGTTCGCCCTTGCTTCTACCTCTACGAATCGTTTTATCGTGTCGGAGTACTGGTGCGCACGGTCGCCCACCGCTCCAACCGCTGAAAGGATAGCGATCTTTTTCGGGTCGTACTCAGCGAGGGCCGCGATGTGGAGAAGCTGAACAGATGGATTTAGCGGATACAGCTGGTTATTCTCTTCCCTATTTAGCTTTTCACGCGGACGGTCCGTGTAGAATGGGTTTGATATGGCGACAAGTTGCGGGTGCTCTGGAAACCCACCTTTCGGAACCAAATCGTGGTGATCTATGTTGATAATCTTTGCATCTGGGTGCACGTCTCCGAGTTGCTTGTGGGTGACGGAGATGTCGTACACCACGTATGTGGTTGGCTCTTTGAAGCGTATATCGTCCCGGTTCACGTGGTAAACATCTACGCGCTTAACACCAAGATGCCGTGCGATATCCGCCAATCCGTGGGCGCTGGCGCCGTCTGGATCCCTATCCGCAAAGATTACGACGCGGCGCCCGCTCTCGGCAGCAACTCTCAGCTCATTTATTACCGCCTCGTGCGCCTTCTTCATGCCGGGTGGCAATGTGTCAATCACGGCCCGTACGTGTTCGGGGACCTTCACCATATGTTCATTGTTGTTTTCTTCTTTTTCAACGAATACGTTTTTAACATTCCTGACCACATCCTACACGGTGGAAATAATGGCAACGCTACGCGGCTGGGTCTGGAACGTTCGAGACATAGGCAAGCTCAAGTTCATCCTCCTCCGCACGTTTCCGGAAAATAGAATCGAACAGGTTGTCGTGAAGAAGGGCAACGTGCCCGACGAGATCCTCGAGGAGGCCGGAAAGTTCAACCCCGAAACGCTCCTGGAAATAGATGGGGACTGGAAAGAATCTCCCAAGGCCCCCAACGGCCGCGAGTTCGTTGCTACTGGCCTCCGAGTCATCGCTAACTCACAACCCACGCCCATAGACCTCACTGAGAAAACACCCGCCGAGTTTCCCACAAGGCTTGAGTATAGATACTTGGACCTCCGAAAGCCCAGGATCGCAGCAATATTCAAGGCAAAGAGCACCATAGTGGACGCGGCTCGCCAAGTACTGCGCAAATGGGGCTTCCACGAGGCAGCGTTCTTCCCAATTATGATTGCGACTGCTACGGAGGGTGGTGCGGAGCTGTTCCCCCTCGTATACTTCGATAAGGAGGCGTTCCTTGCTCAATCTGCCCAACTGTACAAGCAATCCCTTGTTCCAGCTCTCGGACGTGTTTTCTCAGTAGCGCCATCTTTCCGCGCCGAGAAGAGCAGGACGAGGAAGCACCTCACGGAGTTCTGGCAGATAGATGCGGAGGGTGCATTCCTTACAAAGAAAGATCTGATGGAGATCCAGTTTGACATATACCGGACGGCAGCGCAGCGTCTGGCGGAGGAAAACGAGGAAGAGCTTCGCCTTCTCGGCATAGAGGACATCGTCATCCCCACGAAGTATGAGAAGATCAGCTACGACGAGGCCATAGAGCTCCTTCGTTCAGACGGCGTGCAGATCGAGAGAGGGGACGACTTCGGCGCTCCTGAGGAAAGACAGCTGTGCAGCCACTTCGAGGTGCCCTTCTTCGTCACGGAGTTCCCAGAGACCGAGTGTGCATTCTACTACAAGCTCAGGGAGGATGATCCTTTCTTTGCCGAGAAGATGGACTTTCTTGCACCCGGACCCAACGGTCTCGAGCTCTCTTCCGGTGGCCCACGCGAGCACGACCCTGAAAAACTGGCGGCACGCATGCGTGCAAAGGGATTGAAACCGGAGAACTTTGGGTGGTACCTGGAGATGTTCAAGTACGGTTTCCCGCCACACGGTGGATTTGGGATGGGTGTGGAAAGGCTCACGCTGGCCCTGCTCGGGCTGGATAAGATTATGGAGGCAATGCCCTACCCACGGACGCCGGATATTCTTACACCATAATCGGCGTTCGCCGAACACCCTCTTTAACCTTTATATCCCTTGACTACCTTTTGGAGGCGTGGCAGTGGATCTCTGGCTTTGGGCACTCATTGGGTACCTTTCGGGGTCCATCCCCTTTGGCTACATCGTCGCCAAGCTCAAAGGGGTGGACATAACACGGGTTGGCAGCGGCAACATCGGCGCGGCCAACGTGGGGAGGACGCTAGGCATTGGTTACGGTATTCTCGTGGCGCTTCTAGACATATCTAAGACGTTCATACCGACATATCTCGCGGTGGTCTATGGGAATGAGTTCACAGGGTTCGTAACAGCCATGTTTGCACTTATTGGAGCGGTGGCATCCATCTTTCTGAAATTCCGTGGAGGCAAGGGCTTTGGAGCGTTCACCGGAGGATACCTCGCCCTTGCGATCGCCACCAATGCGTGGGGCCCCATTGCAGTGCTCGTCACGCTTTGGATTACGATAGTTGGATTTACCCAAATGACAGGCCTCGCAAACGTGGTCACGATCATCACGGCGATCCCGCTCCATGCAATGCCGGCCACGCGCGTCCTCTTGCCATACATCGTGTTTGGAGCGATGGTAATACTATACACCCATTGGGACAACATACTCCTAATGCTCGAGGGCAAACTGGAAGAGCAGCGGTTCAGCAACAAGAAGCGAAGCATAACCATGCGCAGGTGATCCCATGTACGCGCTCGCAGCCCTCGTTGCATACCTTTTTGGCAGTATTCCCACGGCGTATCTCGTTGTAAAG
>JALTCQ010000002.1 GCA_027074515.1 Microcaldota archaeon
AGTCTATTTCATCGAGGCGCGCCTGAAGCACCTGAACACGGGTGAGTATGTCCGCAACGTTGCCGGAGTGCTTTGACAACAAGCTGTGATCTTGCACCATGACATCTGTTAGATTCGTGATCTGCTGGGAGATCTCCTCCAATTCCTTGCGGACAGCTGCCACCGTCGCCTTGGAGGTATCTTGGGAAAGCTCCTGCTCCAACTGATCAATCTTCTCGTCAAATTGCTTTAATAGAGTTTCAAAGAGCTGGGAATTTTTTGATTCTGCAGAAAGAAGCTTTTCATACGCTGAGCTGATCTGTTTGGAAAGGGATCGAAGGGATTCCTGGATCTTGGAGACTTTTTCCGCCGTTTCATCGTCGGCGTGTGTGCTCAGCACGGAGAGCTGGTCGAGAATTTTGCTAACACGTTCGGAGAGAGAGGAGAGTGCTTCCTTGCGAGCGTTGATGTCTCCGTCCAGCACCTTGTGAATGGAGTCAATGGCGAGGTTTAGAGCAGCAAGTTCCTTCTCGAGCTCCGAGAACTGCTGCGAGTTCCACTCGTTCTCCTCGTACTGGCGCTTTATGTAGGTTCTGACCTCGTCGAGGGCATCCCCCAGCTTTTCGAGCTCTTCAAGCTTTTTTAGGATTTGCTCGTCTCCTGCAGAGATCGCAGAAAGAATCTCTGATTTCGTAGATGAGATGTTCTCGTCTATGTGCTTCTGGAGAGCCTTAACGGCAGATAGGGACTTCAGTTCTTCTTCTATGCTATCCAACTTTTGCGATATGGGCTCTATGTCTGTGTGGATGAGCGATACGGTCGTCCCCGACTCAGATACCTTGTCAGAGAGCTCCTTTAACTGCGTACGCAGGTTTACTATCTCCGATTCCAGGGCAGAAACCACGGCAGAGGAGACCTGATCGGGGGAGGACTTCACGGAGTTTTCGATCTCCTCAAGAACGTCAAGGCGCGACTGAATTTTTAGTAAATCATGAATTGCCGAGTCTATGCTATCGAGTCGGCTGGAAACGCCACCAATAGTGGCGACGATCGTGTCAAGGCGCTTGTCAAGTATATTGACCTTGTCTGCAACCTCCGCAGCCACAGAGTCTGGAAGTTTGTCCAGAACGGGTTGGAGGGCTGCAAGTTTTTCCCGAATCTCGGAGATCGTAGCAACGTCATCTCTGATGGACGACAAGGTTTCGGAGAGCGTGGAAGCCTCCGTATCAACGTCCGATACTTTTGAAGAGAGCATATCCATCTTCTCGGAGATGGACGGCAGCACGCCGAGCTTGGACTTGATCTCAGCGTCGAGACCGGCGAGCGTCGAGTTTATCGCGGATATCTGGGAAGAGACCTTTTCGATGAGCTCGGGGTGCTTCGTGATCTCGTCCTTCAGCTCGTCCAATAGCTTTAGCTTGCCCAAAACTTCGTCTAAATCTTCGGAAACCTTTTGAACGTGGAGCAGAACCTCAGATTCCTCAGTATCAGGCTCCTGTGCGGCTCGCATCAGCAGCTCAACGAGAGCGTCCACCTTTCGCAGAAGTTCCTTACTCTCTTGGGCAAGACGACGAATATCCTCCAACTTCTCCAGCTTTTCGTCCTCCTCAAGACTGCTGTAGAACTCCTCAAGCTTAAGTTCAAGGTCGTCTGTCTTCTTCTGCTTCTTCTTCTCCTTGGAGGCCTCCACGGGAAAATATTGGCCGTCGCGGCATATAAATATGCTAGAAAAACGGAAACTACTGCACAGTGGTTTCAAAAATGCGATACAGATCCTCCGGCTCGGCGTCAGCCGGGCGGAGCTCGTAGATGTTGCCCTGCACGTCGATCTTCTTCCTGCGGTTGGTGAACACCCTTTGCAAGAACTTCCAGTAGGTGAGGGAGTGCCTATCGTGGCCCTTTACACGCTTTAGGACGAAACCGGCCATGCTTCCCTTTGGAATCGGATAAAAAGCGTCAGATGGGAGGCGATAGGCATCCACGATGTCGTAATACGTCTGAACAAAGGCGGAGAGAGCGGAGTACTCAGGATAACCGGGTTCAGCCACGACGCTAGCAACGACGGACTCTCTTGCCACGCCAAAGATCTGTGGAGCGCCAGAAATGACCGCATTTACCAAAACGTTGCGCACATCCCGCGGTGGAGCCTCGACGAACGTGGGGAGGGCAGGATAGTTGTCCGAGAGCTCAGTAACACGGACATGGGGGTAAAGGTCCTGAAGGGGGGCTAAAAGAGTGGAACGGTCCGCGGCGATACCTCCCACGTAGCGGAAAATCAGCCCAGGAAACGCGAAGGGGAAAAAAACGTCTCCAAAGCGAGTGAACTCCTCTAAGAACTCTGTATCCACGAGCACCTCTTTCTGGAGGAGAGATGCGGGCACGCGGTAACGAACGAGAATGTTACGTAACTCGTGGGTGAGGATCAAGGGATCACCGGTTGGGCGGACGCACGAATAGGTAGTACTTGCAGTTGCCCTGCAGCTCCTTCATGATCCTGCCAACGATGATCTTCTCGGGATCGCCGAGGTTTGGAAGGCGCGCGCGGATATCATCAAAGGACTTGAAAGGCGCCTTTTCCCGCTCCTCCAAGATGGCGAAGAGGTGCTTCTTGCCGATTCCGGGGAGTAGTTCCAAGGAATGCAAGCGAATGGTTATCGGGCGTGCGTTGTTGAAGAAATTAACGTATTTCTGCTCGTTCTCACGTACAAGAGTTCGGACAGCCTCTTCAAGGTTCGTCTTCGCGAGAGATGTCAGATCGTCGTAGAATATGCGTCCCTTGATTACGGAGACCTTTGGACGGTCACCCTTGCCGATGAAAACGCGTTCGTAGGGAGAAAGCGTTGCGCCGGGCTTGGGGACGACTTCAAGGAGCGTGAAGTAGGAAGTGCCCAGAATCTGAGCTAGGGGAGTGCCCTTCGGATCTGAGGGCTTGCCCATTGGCAAGTAATCCAGGACTATGCCGTAGTCCTCCTTCATAGCCTCCCCTAACCCTTGAGCACTTCCAGGATCTTGTCATAGAGATCCTCTGAAACAGATTCCTTCGCCAGGACGACGTAGAGGTCTGTTTTATCCTGTGGCCAGATGTTAACGATCTTGACCGCCAGTTCTTCGTCCAGCCCGAGCTCCACGAGCTTCTGAACAGCGGCCCTCGCAGTCTCCGCGTCCGTGTGCGCTACCCTCTTGACGTACTCAAGCGTAGCGTTCTGCTCGTAGGTCGGCTCGCCCTCTATGGACTGGAGGATCTCTCCAGCCTCGGGGAGAGTGACGGGGGCTTTGCCGAGGAGTTCCTTGCCGATCATCTCACGCCACCTTTTTCAAGTGGATCGGCAGCACAAGGAGCGTCTTGTAGGACTTGCCATCACGGACGCGCACGTAGTATGCGAGGCCCTGCTTGCCCACAACCACGCCGATTAGACCGTTAAAGCGCGGGTGGGGCCTGCCTCTCTGAACGCTCGGGTGGATGTCTATGACGACGCGGTCGCCCACGTTGAAGATCTGGATCATTCTGGACACTGTCGCGGGCGGGGTACGCCTCCACCGCCTGAGCTTGTGACGGGTCTTCCTGTGATAACCTGCTGTCTTGCGCACCATGTGTATCCCTTAAAAGAGAGTTATGGGAAGGTATTAAATAGATACGCATGGGCTTCGGCATGAGCTACGAGCTAATCATCGTCTTCTTCGTCGTCCTAGCGGGGCTGCTGCTCATCGATCTGCAGTGGACATTCCT
>JALTCQ010000003.1 GCA_027074515.1 Microcaldota archaeon
CCCGATCCTCTGTGAGGAGAAGGGCATACCCTACGGCTACGTGCCCTCCAAGAAGGAGCTGGGCAACGCCGCTGGGATTGAGGTTTCCTCCGCTGCCATCGCAATCGTAGACGCGGGCAAGGCGAAGGATCTCATTGCAGACATCGTCAAGCAGATTGAGAGCATCAAGAAGTGATCCCCATGGCGGATGAAGATAGCGGCCGCGGGACGCCCGCAGAGGTCGTCGAAATCGTCGGATACACGGGTGTCCACGGCGAAGTGACGCAGGTCATGGTAAAGATCCTCGAGGGGCCAGAGAAGGGCAGAATCAAGCGAAGGAACGTCGTGGGGCCAGTGAAGGTCGGAGATATAGTGATCCTCCTGTCCACGCGCCACGAGGCCAAGGAGATCAAGGCACGGTGAGGCAAATGGTGAAGTGTCACTTCTGCGGAAAGGAAATAGAGCCAGGGACGGGCATCAAGTACGTGCGCAACGACGGCAAGGAATTTTGGTTCTGCTCCAGCAAGTGCTACAAGAACTTCATCAAGCTGGGGCGCAACCCGAGGAAGGTCAAGTGGACAGAAGCATACAGGAAAGCGAAGATCGAAGAGGGTCGCGCACAGGCCAAGGCATAACCCCTCCCTTTTTATTATTCCCCGCCCGAATTCTGTTATAACTGAAGGGTGGTAATCATGCCAGTCGTATATCTACCCAAAGAAGGCGACCGCAAGGAGATGTACAGAGAGCTTCTGGCGCTGGCCAAAGAGTTGAGAGAAAAGTACGACATTAGGTTCTCCCGCGACGCGAAGGACGAGCTAGAGGCACTCTACGGTATCATGAAGGCACTCTATGAGATAACGAGGATGGAGTGGGATGAGCGTAAGACAGAGAAGAAGAAAAAGAGGAAGAGCAAGCCGTTGAAGAAGGGTATAGAGAGAACCTTGCTCTTCGTCAAGCCCGACGGGGTTAGGAGAGGGCTCGTTGGCGAGATCATCAGCAGGATAGAAAAGGCAGGGCTAAAGATCATAGGAATGAAGATGGTCTGGCTAGGAGAGGACTGGGCCAAGAAGCACTATCCCGACGAGATGGCCGCAAAGATCGGAGCAAAGGCAAAGAAGGCGTTCCTCGCGCAGGGCAAGGAGTTCCCCTGGACGGAAGAGGAGTATGGGAAGGCGATCCTTGAGGCGCTGAGGCGCTACGTGACCAGCGCACCCATCGTTGCTATTGCCATCCAAGGGCCCCGCGCCATAAGCAAGGTGCGCGCCATGGTGGGCGATACTGCTCCATCCAAGGCGGCTCCAGGAACCATACGCGGCGACTTCTCCTGTGACGACTACGAGTGGGCAGACGTCCAGACGAGGAGCATCTACAACGTAGTCCACGCGTCTGACAGCGAAGGGGCAGAGAGAGAGCTAAAGGAGATGTTCAGCGAGGACGAACTGTACCCGGACTACACGACGCTCTACGAGGAGCTGCTGGGGGAGTTCTGACCCCCCAAAACACTTTTATTGTACAATTGCATAATTAAACTATGGCTACAATTACCACGATTCCCATACGGAAGGAAACGCGCCGCATCCTTGAACCTCTGAAAGGGAAGAAAACATGGGATGAATTTCTCCTAGAACTTGTCGAGTTAAAAAAGGAGCGAATGAAAAAAGATCTGGCGAAGTTGAGGGAGCTCGTAAACGTGGAAGAGATAAAACGCGCGGAGTGGGCAAGATGATCCTGATTGACACCGACGTGCTCATAGATCTTATGAAAGGCAAGGCAGAAATACCGGGAGAGCCGCTCGCGATTACCACGATAACTCTTTACGAGTTCCTGCGAGGGACCGAAAAGATAGATGAAGTGGCACGCATACTGCGGGATAACTTCGCGATATTGGGGGAATCTGTTGAATCCATTCAGATATCAGCGCGGATTTGGCGCAATCTGAAGAAGAACGGCAAACCAATTCAAGACGCAGACATAATAATCGCAGGAATCGCCATTGCACTCAAGATTCCACTATGGACAAGAAATAGAAAGCACTACGAAAGACTGGAAAACTACGGGCTAAAGCTCTACGAAGAAGCTAAAGAATAAACAGAACGCAAAGCGGAAACTCACTTGAATTATAAAAACTAAGTGGCCATTTTTCTCATTCTGCGAGGTGATTCTCATGAAGATCAGACAGCCAATAGTGACAGTGCTGGGCCACGTGGACCACGGAAAGACCACGATGCTAGATAAAATACGAAAAACGAGCGTTCAACGAAAGGAAGCAGGGGGAATCACGCAGCACATAGGCGCAACGGAGGTGCCCATTGACGTCATCGCCGAAATATCCAAGCCGCTGGCGAAGATGTTCCCCGTTCAGTTCAAGATCCCTGGACTCCTGTTCATAGATACCCCGGGCCACGAGGCGTTCACAAACCTGCGAAAGCGCGGCGGAAGCATAGCTGACATTGCAGTTCTAGTCATAGATGTGAACCAAGGTGTCCAACCGCAGACGAAGGAGGCCATAGAGATTCTAAAAACGTATCGTGTCCCGTTCATCGTCGCAGCAAACAAGGTAGACGCCATAACTGGATGGAACAGCGTGGAGAACGCCCCAATATCCGAATCGCTGAAAAGACAAAGGCCCGACGTGCTGGCGGAGCTGGACGCGAAGATCTATCAGTTGGTGGGACAGCTGGCGGAGTTCGGCTTTGATTCAGACCGTTTTGACCGCATTACAGACGTCACGAAGCAAGTCCTTATCATACCCACGTCAGGAAGGACGGGAGAAGGCATTCCAGAAATTTTGTTATATCTGGCAGGGCTCTCGCAGAAATACTTGGAGAAACGCCTGGAGATTGACGAGAACGCCCCTGGAAAAGGTGTCGTCCTGGAGATAAAGGAAGAAACGGGTGTTGGAACCACGCTCACAACAATAGTATATGACGGTGTCATGAGAAGGGGGGATACGATCGTCTTCGGGACGAAGAACGGGCCAAAGACCACGAGAATCCGCGCGCTACTCAAACCAAAGCCGCTGGACGAAATTAGAACGCCGAGAGACAAGTTCAGAAGCGTGGAAGAGGTACACGCGGCGGCAGGTGTAAAGATAGCGGCGCCGGACATAGACGACGCGATCCCAGGAGCGCCTGTGCTCGTGGTCCGATCAAAGGAAGACGAAGAGAAGGCGAAGGGGATCGTCCGGAAAGAGCTGGCAAGCATAAGCTTCGAGACGGACGAGATAGGACTAATCGTGAAGGCAGACACACTGGGCAGCCTGGAAGCGCTGGTAGGAATCCTCAGGGCACACGGGTACCCTGTCAAGAAGGCAGAGATAGGCAACGTGAGCAAGCACGACGTGGTAGAGGCAGACGTGGTCCGCCAGCGAGACAGGTACCTTGGCGTGATCATCGCATTCAACGTTGCGCTGGAACCGGGCGTGGAAGAGGGGGCAGCCCGCCTGAACGTGCCCATAATCCAAGAACAGGTTATCTACCGCATAATGGAGCGTTACGAGCAGTGGAGAGAAGAGGAAAAGGAAAGAGAGAAGAAAGAAAAGCTATCTAAGCTCATACTGCCCGGAAAATTCCAGATACTAGAAGGGTACGTGTTTAGAAGGAGCGATCCAGCGATTGTGGGTGTCAAGGTGCTTGGCGGCGTGCTACGGGCAAAGTGGCCCGTGATGCGGGAGGACGGCAAGGTCATAGGAACAATAAAGGGTATGCAGAAGG
>JALTCQ010000004.1 GCA_027074515.1 Microcaldota archaeon
CTCTGGTGGTTCGTCGCGGGGGCAAAAGCCCCCAAAACGTGTGTGCGCTCTCCTGCGGGGGCTCAAACTGGCCGCCCACACCTACCGAGCAGACTCCGTTTTATTCTCCAATGCCCCGGTTCTAACATGACCAAAATAGAAGTTGACCTCTCACCAAGAAGGTTCTGGACCACATCCACAGCAGGGCAGAGGAGCAGACGAAGACAGAGAGGGTGAAGAACGTCCTCGAAATTGCCAGAACAACTGCACCGAAGGACATCGCCGAGGCCCTTTCAAGGGACGAAGAACTGCTCAAATGGAAGATAACAAATAATATGAGCGACGAGGAGTTCAGAAGAAAGGTGCACGGCAGAGCGAAGCATGTATTAAAGGAACTGAGGGAGATAACGCCTGCTACGCTTGCCTTCCTACTTCTGCTGCACGAGGGGAATAGCATAATTGACGGGACGGAGGTTGAAGCGAAGGCGAAGGAGATGCTCAGGGGAATGAGGAAGGTGCGGGACAGGCAGGTCCAGATAAAGATTCTCCAGCACTTCGGAGCAGTGAAGAGCGTGAATATAACTGCACCGGGCCACGGAATACCGAGGCGCTACTTCGTGGAACCGGGGAACAGAGAAGTCATTAGGGCGATCCTGGAGCATCATGGATTGGTTTGAGAACAAAAAATCGTGGAAGCCAGCTAGATGGAAAGATAACGGCGGAAGAATTATATAGTCCAAACATTAAATAGCAACATGCTCGTCTACCACGCGCCGGCATGGAAAACAAGGCAGGAAGATATCCACAAGAGCACAGAAGGTGAATGTAGACTATGCAGCGCGCTCAGAGATCCGGAGCAGGTTGTCGGGCACGTCGGGAACACGGCGATTCTGATAAACACAAAACCATACTTCCCTGGCCATCTTTTGGCAGTTCCGAAACGGCACGTGGCAAGTATAGATGAAGAAACGCTGAAGGACCTAACGGAGATCCGTAGAAGGTTACCAGAGAATATCCTCATGTTTGCAAACATCGGCTGGTACGCAGGGCAGAGTTTGTATCACCTTCACGTCCATATCATTCCTTCGCCGGAGAGCGTGCGAAAGGACTTCACGGAGGAGGTAAAAGGGTTTTTGGCAAGGGACTCTCTGAACAGAGCAATAGTGCGGAGGTTTGAGATCTTCTCGGAAAGAAGAGGGATGTATGCCATCCCTGTAAGCTACGACTACGAAGAATTGGAGCAAACACTGCAGAGAGTAGCAGAGATCCAAAAGGAGATCCTAGCCCCCGCAGACTTACCATACCTCCCATCCGCACACCTAGAGTTCGCAGACAAGATATACGTGTACCCACGTGGCTGGAATCCAAGGGAAAAGAGGCTGGCAATACTGGAACTCTTCTACAATGGACTGCTGAAAAGGGACCTGGAGGGAATGGAGGAGAAGAGGTTCTGGGAAGTGGCAAAGGCAGAGAACGAGAGGCTGGAGAGAACAGTGCTATAGAGATAAACAACGTTTTTATATGCCCTAAACTATATTGTGCCATGCGGTACAGGGCGTTAATCCTTCTAGCAGTACTGGTGGTTGCTACATCCTACGCACTTGCAGACGGAGTGATCATTATCCCTTCCCGCGAGAGAGTAAACCTCGTAAACGAGTCGCGACAGATCGCATTTATCGCATGGAAGGATGGGATGGAGCAGATGATAATAAAGACGGAGCTCAACACGGCTGTTCAGAATGGAAATGTGCACGTCTGGATATTCCCTGTCCCTGCAGGCCCTGACGACGTCGTAGTGCAGCATATCAAACGCGTAGAGTATTACGGTGGCGGGAAGAATCTATATGATGCAACAAAGGATAACCTGAGAAAATCTGCTGATTCCGTATTTATCTTCAGCCAGATCTGGCCGATAATCCCCGCGGCAATACTCGGGACATTGCCAGGTGGTACAACACCCACGATAGGAGGGCTAGGGAGTACTGCACGGGCAATTGGTGCTGCTACAATTAACTACGGAGTTACGGTGCATGAAACGATAACAGGCCTTGGTATCACGTCGCAGATAATCACAGCAAGAGATCCGAACGGCCTCAGAAACTACATACAGGACAAATACGGCGTTGAACTACCCGATCAAATTGAAAAAGTGTTCTCAAACTACATCGGCAAGAAATTCACCTTCGTCGTTAGTGAGTCAAACGGAACACCCAAAGCCATGGCAGTAATGGTGGGGTTCCCAACGAGCGCGCCATACTTCCCACTCATGCCAACGAGTATATATGGCAGCAAGATGATACCAATTACGCTCTACATTGATGGGTTCTGGGAACCGAACGAGTGGAAAGAGCTTGCACCGAGAACAGTGGTGGAGCACAGGGTAAGTGGAACCCCACCAGATGTTTCGGGAGACGAGAAGTTCTGGGGCAAGTTCAAGAAGTTCACGATCATATCGCTCACTGTGCCATCAAAAAGCCTCAAGAAAGACTTCTACCTGGAAAAGGCGACACTTGCAGAGCAAACAGAGTTCATACGAGAGCATGCAACACTGTTCGCAATAATTATACTCTTAGCGGTATTCAGCATATCTGGTCTCGCCACATGGATAGTACTAAGTAGAAAGAGAGATGAACTGTCCAAGTACGTGGTAGCAGGAGCTGCGAGCATATTGACGCCTATCGCAACAGCCATAGCGCTAAAGGCTGCAGGGATTAGAAACAAAATAAGCGCGCCTGCGTTTGAAAAATGGTGGCAAAACGCATTGTATTACACGGCAGCAACGTACACAATCATCATGGTGCTGATAACATTGATGGGCATTGGCGCATTCATATCTAATGTGCTCCTAGGGAATCCCGACATAAATAGCGGCATAGAAATGGCATTAGCCCTCGCATTCGCACTGGCTATCGTCGGTGGCGGAATATTCGTGGTAGCGATAGGCGCAATACCCCTGTACCTCATGCACAGGAAATGGAAGCATAGCGACGCGGGCATTCCCGTCCCGCAGCTACTTTTAGTCCTTCTGCTCAACGCAGTGATATACTGGGCAATAAGCGTGTGGGTGTTCGCATGAGAGCGTGGGATGCAATAGCAGTGGTGCTTGTGGCGATAACACTCGTGGCGATTGCGGCAATAGCGCTGGTGGACGTAGCGGAGAGCAAAACGGGGAAAGTGGTTGAGCCAAAGGGAGAGCGTAAGCACAAAGATCTTGCCGAAATTACAGTAGAAGCAATTATGAGAGAAATTAACCAAGCATCATCCGAAAACAGTCCGCACTGCGCAGACTACGCCAACTGGTATGCTATTAACGACGGAAAACGGATAAACTGCTCTGTGGACAACTCGCGCAAGTCGTGCAAAGGAAACAATATAGTATCATACGAAGGAACGTGTAAAGAAGGAGAATGCACATCCATCGAAACAGAAGAACAGCCGTGCAAATATTGTAGAACAACAAAGGCGTTCTGGACAAGATCAGACGCAATATGTCTACAAAATCCCGAATCAAATGTTCTCGTCCTTCTTTGCGGGCAAGATAATGTGGAGAAACGCTGCTGTTGTTACATGAAAAAACACACATACTTGTTCGACACAGATAAACACATCGGGAACGTGGAAATACGATATGAGACAGGTCTTGGAGATGGATGCCGTAGTGACGTGAACGTGCTCATCATAGACAACCACGGGGAGG
>JALTCQ010000005.1 GCA_027074515.1 Microcaldota archaeon
GGGACATCTAAGTTATGTATAAACAGACGGAGATCATGTTTTTTATTCCTATTCTTACCTTTCCATTATGCCAGGCCTTGTTCTCGTGGGCCCGTAGCTCAGCCTGGCAGAGCATCCGGCTCTTAACCGGAGTGTCGGGGGTTCGAATCCCCCCGGGCCCGCTCAGCCGATACGCGGCTGGCGAGCCGCGAGGCCAGCCTCGCTCTGCTCGCTGGCCACACAATGTACTGCAACATTCAGGACGCAGAAGCAGCAACTATTCTTGAAAGTGCGCTCTTCCCCGTACCCTCTTCGCCTCACTCAGCAGGCCTTTTTGACAGCGTGTTCTTCGGTTACTTTGGGATCATCGTAACCTATTTATTCTACGTACTGCTATTCCTTGCGTGAGGGGCCAGGCGAACGTTGTTGCAACAACACTCATCATCACAGTAGCCATCGCCGCTGCAGCAGCATACTACATCTACTCGCAGAGCCTTTTCGCAACAACATCCCAACAGAACGCAGCTGCTCTCGGCGCCAAAATAAAGCTTGAACGCTTTTTGAAGCCCATGGGTGGCAAGATTTATCCAGTATCCGACTCCGTATCCCATTTCGTCGTTCAGCTGTACAACTCTGGCGACGTCGCAATCCCGTATTCCTTTTCCACCACACCCATCCGCTGGTACCTGTACAACAACGATGTTCTTGTGGCGCACGGTGGGGCCGGTTCTCTTGGTGGTTGTTCATCCGGCATACTCCCCTCCACGATCTGCACCCTTGAATCAGACGTGCCCCTCGCAGAGGCAAACTATGGCGACATCAGGCTTGTGGTCTTTGTAAACGATGCCCAGATTACCACATCACTTCAGCCTGTTCCGTTCCCTGGCGTTCCCCCGTTTTATATTGCGTGCAACTCCTGTGATTCTTGCAACGCGAAGCTCTCTGCCCTGACTGACTACAACGATGGGACCTTTGTGTTTATTCAGCATATTGACGCAACTGGTGACTGCATCGATATTAATGGAAAGCACGGACTGATAATATCTTGTCTTGGCACCATTGTTGGGGACGGCTCGGGAACGGGCATAACAATAGAGAATTCTTCGGGCTTGGATATTCGGAACTGCGACGTTTCGGGGTTTAGTACGGGTATAGTGATAAAGGACTCCAACGATCTGAAGTTTACTGGCACATACGCTCACGACAACAGCATTGACCTCCAACTCTCTGGTGACGTGTCAAAATCTTGCTCGCAGCAGGATTGGGACATCCGCACGACCCGCGGCCCTCTGCTTCTGCTTCACGGCCAGAACCCAGCTCCGGGCTCGGAGCCTCATGGTCAGTCTTACTCGGCGATCTGGGCTGTTGGCGCGTCCGATTACTCCATTAGCGCAGATAGTTCTCACAGCGGCGGCCTTGTAGATCCGATCATCCTCGTTTGCAACTCCCAAAACGTTCGCATATCTGATTTCACTGCGGACACCGCACCGCGCGGGATCGTGCTCTACGATGACAACTCCACGGATTTGGAGGGTGTGGCGCTGAACAACCTGGATACTGGTATCTACAGCGTTAATAGTAAACAGTCCACATTGGATGAAGTGAACATCGGCTTTTCTGGCAACTCTGCGTTCATCTCTCCAGAACAGTTCTCATGGGGCGGGTCGGGCGGTAGCGTAACTTTCCATAACTAAAATGATATATACCTCTTCGCCCCATTTTCTTTGTGCGCGGTGTTTATGCGTTCTCCGTTGCTATCGCTCTCGTCCTACTTTTCCTCTTGGCTTTTCGTGCGTGGTATTCCGAATCCACCTTCGCATCTTCTGCAGTTACCAGTTACGTCTCTGCTCAGCACGCCGCGTTCCTACGCCATGATCTAGAGTATACGCTGAGGCAGGCGCTTTACTTTGGGAGCGAGTGTTATGTGGCCTCTGGGTTTACGGACCTTTCCTGTTACCAACGTTATCTCTCTGCGTGGGCAGAGGGCTGGGCCCGTGAGGGCGTAAGAATTTCTGGAGAATTCAACGTTTCCCCTTTCGTGGATGGAAATCTTTTATCTTCCACGCTGTCGGCAGCTCTCCGCTACTCTGGGCCCATATCTGGCAGTATTCCCGCAGGTTTTGGGGTGATCTCACGGATTGGTGGGTAATTGTAGGCTACGTTGCATTTCTCACGGCAATTCTCGCCGTTTTATCCCAGCTTCAGCCTTGGCGCACAAGTCTTCCAGCCCACGCCTGTGCTCTCGCCGATTCCGCCGCATACTTTCCAATGTTGGCTTCTCCCGGCTGCCGCTACTCTGGAAACGCTGTGTCGTATGGCCCTTATTCGGTCAAACTTATTAACGCCTTGTTTACCAATGCAGGTACGATCACTACTGTGAATAAGCACGGTGGTTGAATGCGTGGCTACTGGCTCACTGCGGAGGCCGTTCTTTCTGCTTTCCTTGTGTTCCTTTTGCTTGTTGTTCTGTTCTTGCCCATGCCCAGCACGTACTCCGTGACCCGTTATGTAGAACAAAACGATCGGATCCTTGCTCAGCTGGAGTCCTGCTTCCCCACAGGTGACTGCGTGTCTACACCCCCTACGCATTCATGCGTTGATTACAGGCATGTGCTAACGCGCGCGGGCGAGCTCCGCCGCATCTGTGTGCCACCGTAACGTATTTATACTTCTACACAATCTATTTTCAGGTGATTTTATGGCAGGAACAAAGAAGGCCTCGGCGCCCCCCACTGACGTTCACCGAAGCATTCCCGTCCAGTACGTTATAATCGCCATTCTAGTCATTTTGATACCTCTTGCATACTATTTTGGCTACTCCTCAGGGTACTCCGCGGGTGCTAATGCGGTTCAGGCGAAATATGCCCCCTCTGTTTCAAATGCAACATCTGCACCAATTTCTGGAGCTTCTGCAGATTCTAACGTATCTAAGCAGCTTGTTGACCGCTGCATTTCTTCGTGCAAGAATATGAAGAGCGTTGGTGTCAATTTTGCCAGCGGTGGCGGCTGCATATACCCAACTCCGAGCGTTCTTAATGGGTACGTCTGCGCGGTCGTCGTGAAGGATATGGGCCACTGCGATGCGTACTACAAGGGCGCCCCCGAAATCGTTCTGGATCCAGCCTGTGAATACAAAGGGGTTTATCACTACAAATCTTCTAAAGCTGGGGGGACACAATGAAGTATGCTTTACTAGTGTTCGGCGTGCTCCTTCTGCTCGCGCAAGCGTTTGCGGCAACAGGTATCCTAATAGAGAACAAGGACCTCAACGTGAGTGGTGGAAGCATTTATGCTCCCAAGTACTATGACATCACGTCCCCCAGCTACTACGTTGTCCCCTCTGGCACATCAGTTCTCAACGTACTGACAGTCTCATCCATCGGTGGCACTACATTTACTGGCAACATTACTACCCACTCTGTTGTTCCAGCAAGCAACGGCCAGTACGATTTGGGCTCATCCTCAAATCGTTGGAGAAGTCTCTACGTTAACGATATTTATGCTACCAACATCAACGGCAACAGCCCCATCAACGGCTCGGGCACGGCGAACACCATCCCTATCTTCACAGGCACTAACACCCTTGGTGATTCTAACATCACCCAGTCTGGCAGCACGGTTAGCGTCT
>JALTCQ010000006.1 GCA_027074515.1 Microcaldota archaeon
CCAGTACAGTTCGCCACGGGCGATTACGGACAGCCGATCCATATCGTGATTGTCCAGGAACACAAAGTGATCATGGGGAGCACGGATGTTTGGAAGTACTCCCAGCTTTAAAGCACGCCTAGCGTAGAAGTTCGTCACGAAATCCAGCGGCGTATCAAAGAAATACTTGAAAACGCGGATGAGAAAGCGTTCAACCCATGGATTATACAAATGCGGCTTCCAGACCCAAACGTCGCCCACATCCCGGAGTGCAATCAAGCGTTCCAGCCTCCGCCGCCAAGCGGGGTTCTCGTGGAGGAACCAGAACATGTGAAGGAACTCCCTCTTTGCACCGCTGGCCCAGAGTTCAGGCAGCAGTATAAAGTCTTTACCATATTTGCGGAGCGTTCGAACGAGATCACGCCAGAATTGCCAGGGTGGCTCCACTACGTGATCAATGCGGTATCCATCTATCCCAAACTCGTCCACCCAGTAATCCGCAGCACTAAGCACATGATTCTCCGCATCGGGGTTGTATAAGTTCAGTTTCGGAATCGCAGGAATGTTGTAGTAGCAGAGATACTCGTTCGGCCAACGCGTAAAAACGAACCAGTCGCGATACTCGCTCTTTGGATTCCTCTGGGCATCGCGGAAGAAGGGGTGTTCGGAAGAGATGTGGTTTGGCACGAAATCAAGGATCACGCGGATATCACGGCGGTGTGCCTCGCGGACAAGGGTGCGCAGATCGTCCTTGGTGCCAAAGTGAGGATCAACATCGAAGAAGTCTGTGATGTGGTAGCCATGATACGCGGAGGTTCGGTAGATGGGAGTGAGCCAGATGGCATCAAAGCCCAGGGATTCGATATAATCAAGCTTGGAGATCACACCGCGCAAATTTCCGCCAATCCACGTTTTACTCGTTTTTCCCACCAGCTCGGCGTCCCGGTTAGGATCGCCCGTAGAAAATCGGTCCACAAAGATCTGGTACACCCGCACGGAAGAAAATCGTCAAAGGAGTATTAAAGGATGCGGTGCGGCGTAGCTTCGCTCAGCAGGCCACAAACACGAGAAGAATGTGTGTGCGACCGATAGTGTCGTACCCGCGCCAGCGCCGGCCGATGTTCGGCCGAAGCGGGCCCGGCGGGATTCGAACCCGCGACACTCCGGTTAAAAGCCGGATGCTCTGCCAGGCTGAGCTACGGGCCCGCTGCAAAATAAGGAAGAGTGAGAATACATAAAAAGATGACATCACACGAAGTTCTTGAACACTTCCTCTGCAGAGTAGAACTTGGCAGCGGTTTCTGGAGCGACGGGGACGACGTAGGCACCCGTTTCGAGCTCAAAGCCCGCATGTTTGTTCTTCCTTGGGTAAATCTCAAAATGTAAAGGAATCATACCGTCACGCGGAGATGTGAAGACGGCGATGTTGTAAGCGTCCACCACCGTGGTGACCCTCTGGAGCAGTACCTTGAGTATTCTCGCAAGTTCTAGTCGCTGGTCATAGTTCAGCTCGTAAACGTGGTAAACGGGGAATCTGGGAACAATTCGGACCTCATATGCATACCTTGGATTCATTGGGACTACAACGGACCAGAACTCGCCGGAGAAAACGTGAATGGAGGGGGAGGGAGGATACTTGCGCAGGCGATACTCAATCCGTGGAGGGATAAATGTGATTCCGGCGATCTGGGAGTGAGCATGGGGAATGGAGGCGCCCGCATCTCTTCCGTGATTCTTGAAGATTGAGACGTATTGGATATTAGGATCTTGATACATGTGGTACTCCCTTTCACCCCAGACTTCGATTACTTCGGCAATATGCCCGGAGGGAAGGGCGTGCAGTGGCGTGTCATGCTTGTCCGTCTCCACAACCACCTCGTGGTAACCGTAAGCCTCTGCGTTGTCTGGGCGGACGAAGGGGAAGACGTTTGGAAAAACGCGGATGTACCAGGAGCCGTCAGGGCGCTTTCGTTCAAGAACGGGTGGGGGGGTGTTCTTCTCGTTGCCTGGACAGAAAGGGCAGGATTTTACCTTTTTCTTGTCGGTTAGGTGAGGTCTCACAGCCCGCTTCTCAGACACGATGACAGGAAACTCACCGTCGAGGCGGATGTAGTTGAACACATTATAAGGATTTGATCCCCAAATATAAACATGGCAGGTGCAAAGATTGAGGTTTTGGACTTTGGGACGCCGGACTACGAGGTGATTATCGGACAGGGGAACTTCACCATAAAGACCATAGAGGATCTCTACGACGCAGTGTACTCTTCGGTACCCGGGGCGAAGTTCGGCGCCGCCATGAACGAGGCGAAGCCAAAGGTCGTTAGAGTTACGGGCACGGACGAGGAGCTGAAGAAGATTGCGGCGAACATAGCGCTGAAGATTGGAGCGGGACACGTGTTTGTTGTTGTTATGCGTGGAACGTTCCCCATACACGTACTCAACGCGATAAAGCAGATACCAACAGTGGCGTGCGTTTACCTGGCCACCAGCAACCCGTTCCAGGTGATTGTTGCGGAGACTGATCTCGGGCGTTCAGTGATCGGAGTGGTAGACGGGACAGCGGCGGACCACGTGGAGAGCGAGGAAGAGAAGAAAGAGAGAAAAGAGCTGGTAAGGAAGTTCGGGTACTTTGGGGATTAAGCGAAGGTGTGATGTGTGAAAGAGGGCGCTCTCAAAATAGGCACAAAAGATAGAGCAGCCATTATCCTGAAACACATCCCCATTGTTGAAGAGGTAAAAGATCCGCCGCAGAAAATAGCTGTGGTGAAGATAAAGCCACACGAGAAAGATCCCCGCAAGGTGAAAATGGGTTTTGAAATCACGTACGGGGATACGGAAGACAAAGTGTGGAACTGGGCAACTGCAAAAACACCAGTGCGCGAAATCGAGCTCTACGGTAAAAAATACCTGCTACGGGGAGATTGGCACCCGAGAGCGCATGTTGAGCTAGAATTGAATAAAGGACTATTTGAGGTTCCAGACGACGAAAGAATTGAGAAGATCCTTTCAGTGGACGAAGCAGTTCTGAGCGGCAAAAGCGAGAATACAGACATCTCGAAAGAGGATATCGAGAAACGCGGGAGCAGGTTTAAGATAACGTACATTGGAATCGGGCCCCACTACACCATTGGAACGCCGAAAAAGCAGATAAGCAAAAACAAACAACCCATAGCTAACTACAACGGTGCTGAATTCCAGAGAGCTGTTCCGAGAATCGTAGAACTTAGACACAAGGGCGTACACGATAGTGAACCAGCAGCAGCAAGCATCATGAGTGCAAGGTTATTTCAAAAAGGAAATGCCAAGCACTACAAAAAGATACCAGAAACGATTCCCGAAATACCCCATATAGACCAAGTGGCAGATATAGCGCTCTCAGCAATAAGGAAGCCAAAAAACGTGGAATTAAACGCGCTCGGATACATTTCAAACGCGCTTGATAAAATAGAAGAGCGAATAGGTACGCTCCAGAGGAAGAAAGCGCAGTTAGAGAAAAACGGTGCTTCAAGCGATGAAATCAAGGAGATTAGCAGAAAAATTGACGATCTCAAAAAAGCCAAAAGACTAGTGGAAGAATTCGCAAAATACGTTCTTGCGTACAGCAAAGTGCACGAGGCGTATGGGAAAACCGCCTACGAAAAGCAAAAACATCGCATAACTGAGGATATGTTTTCGCTCGATATGATGGCTCCACTGCTCGATCCAAGTACCACTGAAATACCCAAAAGCAAGGAGAAAATAGAGAGAATCCTTACGAAGAGCGAATACAGACACATAATTCGACTACTATTCGGAAAGCAGGACGAATACGTCGAAGACGCATGGAAATACCTGCAGAAGGATATGTCTTATCCTCTTGAAGTGAAAAATATCAAGATACATGACAACACCCAGCAGTGGTATATAACAGACAGCAAAGGGCGAAAACACAAGGTAATCTCACAAAACGGCAAGCTCATAATACTGCCTGTGAAAAAGGCAAAGAATGGAAGGTACAAGGAAATCCACGGAGGCTACGCAATAGTAATAGATACCAATAAATACGAAACGCTCGTCGGCACATACAACGCACAGCGAAAAGAAATCGTAGGAGCTGTAAGGGCAGATAAACTCCACGCGCACGCCCAAAAGAAGCTAGCGACAGATTATGGGTATACGCATGAGATTACGCAGCAGGCAGCACAAGTATCCAGGATCCTTGCAAAAGACTATCTGCGAACGTATGTGAAGAGAATACTGAAACTAGCAAAGGCAAGCGAGAGCAGAACGCCCAAAAACTATGAAAAACTCTTGAAAACGGCGATAAGAGATCAATACTACCATCTCAGATCTCCAGCACATATTCTTGCAGCTGCAATGGATATGGTGGCAGAAGGTCACGATCGTTTGGCCTTTGAAAAAGCAAAAAAGTCAGGAGATATACAGAAAGCCATGGAAATAATCGCAAAGTCAGAGTTCAGCAAGGCCATCAGTAACACAGAAATAAATAACTTAAACAACGCCATTTTCGGGATAGCTGAGATTCTTTCCAAGAACTACAAAAATATCGGAAAAGAGATACGCGTTCCGACGGATGTGGAAGATATCCAGGGATTACTTGAAAGAATAAAATCAGTAGATCTGGGAAAAATGGAGCTAAAGGACAGCATAAAGAAACAAATTGTAGATAACGTGATGAATCGCCTAGAAAGGGAAGATATCACAGGAATACGCCAAGAACAGATAGAACAAACTGTAGACAAGATCTCAGAAGACTTTCCAGAGCGATTCACAAAGGTTTTCGCACAAATGCCACCTGTGGCAAGGGGCAAACTAATAGGTGCGTCACAGTACGCAGCCGAAAAGGCGGAAGAGGAAACGATTGGAAAATTTAACTACTACCAACAAATTGTTCAACCCTTAGCAAGAATCGCGCTGCACGAAGGGAACCTGTTGGAAGATTTCATGCGCCTCGTGCAGGAAAGGAAAGTCCAGAAGCAGAAAGGGGATAATGGCGGAATCATTGCTCCGCCAGAAGCTTGATCTCTATCTTCACGTTCTCGGGGATGGGAATGCGCAGGATCATCTTCATAACGCGGTCATCAGCCGCCACGTCGATGATACGCTTGTGGATGCGCATCTCCCAGTGCTCGTAGGTTTCAGAACCCTGGCCGTCAGGAGAGTAGCGAACGGCAACGCGCAGCTTCTTCGTGGGCAAAGGTATCGGTCCACGCACCTTAACGCCAGCCTGCTTCGCAATGCCAACGATCTTCTGAACAGTCTCGTCAACGACCCTGTGGTCCGTCCCTGAAAGCTTGATGCGCGCGATCATGAGTATCACCACAAATAAAAGGGAAAGAGAGAGTTTCACTGCTTGGGCGTGACGTCGGTGATGACACCGACAGCCACAGTCCTGCTCATGTCACGGATGGCGAAACGGCCAAGCGCTGGGAAGTCCTGGAAGCGCTCTGCACAGAGCGGCTTGGTTGGAACGACCTCCACGAGCGCTGCGTCACCGGTCTTGAGGAACTGTGGGTTCTCCTCAGCAACCTGACCGGTGCGCGGGTCAATCTTCTGCAGGAGTTGTTCAAACCTGCAGGCCACCTGCGCCGTGTGGACGTGGAACACTGGAGTGTAGCCAACCGTGATTGCAGTGGGGTGGTTCAGGACGACGATACGTGCCTTGAAGCGAGCAACAACGGTGGGCTTGTTGTCGGGGTGACCGACGACGTCACCGCGCTTGATGTCGTCCTTGCCAACGCCCTTGACGTTGAAACCGATGTTGTCACCGGGCTTGGCCTCCTGGAGCGGCTGGTGGTGCTCCTCTATGGACTTGACTTCGGCGACCTTGTCAACAGGCATGAAAACGACCTTGTCGCCGACCTTCAGCACACCAGACTCCACACGGCCGACAGGCACCGTACCGACACCCTTGATGGAGTAAACGTCCTGGATGGGAATACGGAGAGGCTTGTCGATCGGCCTGGGTGGCTCCTCGAGCTTGTCAAAGGCCTCGTATAGGGTGGGGCCGTTGTACCAGGGCATGTTCTCGGACTTCTTGACGACGTTGTCACCCTTGAGAGCGGAGATCGGGATGATCTGGACCTTGCTCATGTCGTAGCCGAAGCCCTTGAGGAGCTTCTCGACCTCTGCCTTGACCTCCTCGAACTTCTTCTGGTCGTAGTTAACCATGTCCATCTTGTTGATGGCAACGATCATCTGGTTGATACCGAGAGTCTTGGAGAGAATTGCGTGCTCACGGGTCTGGGGCTGGATGCCCTCAGAAGCGGCGACGACGAGAACTGCTGCGTCTGCCTGCGCCGCACCCGTGATCATGTTCTTGATGAAGTCCACGTGACCAGGTGCGTCGATAATCGTGAAGTAGTACTTGGGCGTCTCGAAGTCACGGTAAGCGACGTCGATGGTAATACCACGCTCACGCTCTTCCTTGAGCTTGTCCATAACGTATGCGAACTCGAATCCTGCCTTACCCTTCTCCTCAGCCTCCTTGCGAAGCTCCTCGAGCTTGCGCTGGTCGATGAGGCCGAGATCGTAGAAGAGACGACCGACTGTTGTGGACTTTCCGTGGTCAACGTGACCGATAAACACCAGGTTCAAGTGGGGCTTGTCCTTTGCCATGTTTTACACCTCCTTAAGCGTACCTAACATTTTGGATGGGGTAAAATTATAAGGGAATCGGTGGAGCTCACTCCAAGAAGTGCTCCGGCTTTGGAGGCTCCGGAGATTCCCCTTTTCTTGTTCTAACCTGCTTCACGACCTCTGGCTGGAGGTCACGAGGCAGGGGCTCGAATCCTGCGGGTTCCGTGCTCCAGAAGGCACGACCCTGTGTAACGGAACGTATGGCTGCCGCGAAACCGATCATCTCCTTCACTGGTGCCTTTGCGCGTATGATGAGCTTCTCGCCCTCATTCTGGATGTCCAGGATCTGCGCGCGGCGGCTCTGAAGCTCCTTGTTCACTGCACCCATGTAATCCTGGGGGACGTTGATGTAGACGTTGTACTTGGGCTCGTAGAGGAACGGCTCGCCCTGAAGCATGGCTGCATAGATGGCCCTTTTCACGGCAGGGATCACCTGGGCAGGACCACGGTGCACGGCGTCCTCGTGGAGCACGGCGTCCTCGAGGACCACCTTGACGCCCATGACCTTCTCCCTAGCGAGTGGGCCGTCGTCCATGGCCTCCTGGAACGCCTGTATGATGAGCTCCTTGGCCTCGTTCAGGTACTGGACACCCTTGGTGCGGTCAACAAGCACGTTGTGGTTGTAGGCAGCCCAAACGTTCTTTGCGTCGTTGGGGTCCATGCCCGCCTCCACGAATTCCTTCTCATACTGCTTGGGTTTGTACTTGCCCTCGGGGATCTTGCCTTCCATGAGTGCCTGAAGCACGCCAGGCTCCAAGGGCTCCACGTGTATGTAGAACTTGTTGTGGTGGTTCGGGGACTTGCCCTCCACAGTTGGGGAAACCTTGCGCACCGACTCACGGTAGACAACAGTGGGTGGAGACACGTTGACGGGAATCTTGTTGTCGTGCTCCACGCGGTGGACGATGACTTCGAGCTGAAGCTCACCCATACCTGAAACCAGGTGCTCCCCGGTCTCCTTGTTCACCTCGACGCGGACGGAGGGGGTTTCCTTCGCAATCCTACGAAGAACCTCAGAGAGCTTCGTGATGTCCTTGGGGTTCTTGGCCTCAATGGCCACGGTCACCACTGGCTCCAGCTGAGTGGCAAAGGACTCGAAGGGGTGAATCTCTTCCTCCGCTATGGTCTCTCCCGCGTAGACGTCCTTAACGCCGGAGACAGCGGCGATGTTGCCCGCTGGAACCTCATCCACGACGACACGGTGTGGACCCATGTAGAGGGAGATCTGCTGGATCCTGGCCTTGCGCTTGGCGTTAACCAGAACCACGTCCATACCCTGGCGGAGCGTACCGGAGTATATACGACCGGTAGAGATGTCTCCAGCGTGTGGGTCCACGGAAACGTCCGTGACCACCATAACGAGCTTGCCGTTCTTGTCCACGCGGAGCATCTGCTGGCCGATCTCGCTGTTGATGTCACCGTGCCAGATGTGTGGGATCCTGTACTTCTGCGCCTCGAGGGGAGAGGGCAGGTGCTCAACGATCATGCGGAGGACAACATCGTAGAGCTTTGCCTTCTTCGCCAGCTCCTTTTGCTTGTCTGCACGGAGGTACTCGTAGACGTCCTTAAAGGTGATGCCAGTCTCCTTGACCATTGGGACGGAGAGTGCCCAGTTGTGGTAAGCAGAACCGAAGGCGACGGAACCGTCAGTTACAGAGACCTGCCACTTCTTCTGGAACTCCTCTGGGGCGTACTTGCGGATGAGGTTGTTCACGTCGTTTATGATCTCCATGAAGCGCTCCTGCATCTGTTGCTCCGTTAATTGAAGCTCGTTGATGAGACGGTCCACCTTGTTGATGAAAAGAACTGGCTTGGCCTTCTCGGAGAGGGCGATGCGCAGAACCGTCTCCGTCTGAGGCATCACACCCTCTACTGCATCCACGACGAGAACCACACCGTCCACGGCACGCATGGCGCGGATAACCTCGTCCACGAAGTCCACGTGCCCGGGCGTGTCGATGATGTTAACGATGTAGTCCTTGCCGGCGAGCTCGTAGAGGATAGAGATGTTTGCAGAGAAGATGGTAATACCTCTCTCACGCTCCATCTCGTAGAAGTCCATAAAGAGCTGCTTGCCGGCGAGGTCCTCGGAGAGGAGGCCGGAAGCAGCCACGAGGTTGTCTGTTAGCGTCGTTTTCCCGTGGTCAATGTGCGCCACGATCCCTATGTTCCTGATCTGCCCTGTCTCGTACATGACATTTTTCATTCTCTTGATGAGCTCTTCTATCTTACCCATGATCATCACCTGGACTGTCTTGCGATCCTCTCTATTTCCTCGCGGCGCATCACGGCAAAGGACTTCGGATCGTTGTTTGCAGCAGCTATAAGCTCCTCTGCAAGTGCCTCCGCTGCGGAAGTCTTGTTGTTAAAGGACTTTGAGAACGCCGCGAGGGAGATGTTTCTCAAGGCAACATCCAGGGCGCGGAGCGGGGAGACGTCAACTGCAACGGGTACGAAAACACCACCCATTTGCACCCTAACCACGTCTTCCCTGGGCGCAGCATTGATGATCGCGTCAACGAGCACCTGAACAGGGTTCTTCTTCGTTCTCTGCTCAACGATCTCAAAGGCTTCCTCCACGATCTTCATGGCCTGGAGCTTCTTGCCACAACCGCCACGGCCCCTGATGTAGCGTCCGCCAAGCTTGCTGGCACCCTGGCCGGAGCGCATGAGCTTGTTTATGAGACGCTCCACGATGGGAACGTCCTTCTTGGCCATGTGCTTCCTTGCATGACGGCCGTGGGTGTGAGGAACGATAATGGGGCGCAGGGAGATGTAATCGCGTAGGGAAACGTCGCTAACAACGACGTCAGACGTGTCCCAGCGCCCAAAGAGGAGTATCTTCCCAGTTGTCTTCTTCTTGCCTGCCATGTTCATCTCCTCGACTTCTCCTTCCTTCCGGTTCTGAGCATCTCAAGGGAGATGCCGTTCACCTTGATGACCTTGTAACGCATACCCCACTGGGATCCGACTGGACCACCCTGGGAACCACCGATACCCTCGATGATCACTTCGTCGTGCTCGTCGATGAACTTGATGGCTCCATTGCGAGGTGCGTGGGCAGTCACCTGCTTGCCGTTCTTGACGAGCTGCACACGGACTGCCTTGATCAATCCAGAGTGAGGCTGCTTCTGCTCAACCTCACGCTTCTCAAGCACGATTCCACGGGCCATTGGTGCACCCTCCAGCGGGTCCTGCGGCCCGTGCTGCTTGCGCTGGATCCTCTTCTTGTAATAAACGTCCTTCCAGCGCCACTTCTGCCTGTTCTTAACCAGTTTGCGAGCAGCAAATTCTCCGTTTGCCATTTACGCCACCACCACGTTGTCTATTCCAAAGTGCCGGGCTGCGAGAGTCCGGGCGAGGCGCACCTTGGCATCCAGGCGACGGCCAAGGGCGCGGCGATCCTTACCATCAAGGATCACGTAGGCAATCTTCTTGCCCCCGCGCTCCACGACGTTGACCTTCTCAACGTTGGCGGGGGAGAAGACGTTCTTAATGAACTGAGCAGGATCAGAGGAGTACTCAACGAGTTCCACTTTCTTCCCAAGGATCTCTTCAAGCCTCTTGACGTTCTTGCCGCCCTTTCCAATGGCCTGGCCCATGTCTCCTTCTCCCACGACGAAAACAACAGTTCTCCTACCAACGATGCAGTCCTTGGAAAAAGCGCCGGTGACCGAACCAAAAAGGGAAAGATACTGAACCTCCTTCGTTGTCAGCCTCACGTTCACTCCTCCTTTGCAAGCTCAAGTATGCTGGAATCGCCTGCATCCTCCACGACGAGCATGGAGACGGCAAAGGGCTTTCCACAGACGTGGCCGAGATCCACTGTAGTACCATCGTAGCGATAGATGGGCACGGAGCCCACCTTCGCCAGGTACTCCACGCGCTCCCTCTCAGCCTGCGGAGCGTTCTTTGCGATGATTACGAGCTTGGCCACGCCGTTCAGCAGAGATTTTTCCGTCTGGCGGTAGCCAAGGAGCACGCGACCGGTGTCCATTGCTCTCCTTACCTGGAAACGTATGTCCATGTCACTCACCCAACTTCATAACTAGCTTTACCCTGCCAGTACCGACCTTCACTGGCAAACCGACTATCAAATTTTCCACCACACCCTTTAAATGCTCAACCTCGCCCCAGATGGCAGCCTCCGTGAGGTGCTTACCCGTTTCCTCGAAGGCTGCACGGGCGAAGACGGATCCTTTCTTGCCTGCCACACCAGTACGACCCACGGCCTCGTAGTAGCCGTCGTAGGTCAGCAGGTCGGCAAGAAGCGAGAAATGGCGCAGGTCCACTTCCATGTCTCCGTACGCCTTCTTGAGCTCCTCTATGATAACGTAACGGGCCGCTTCTATGCCTAGGACCTCTGCCACCTCGTGTATATCGTTGGAGATTGTCCTGGTGTGGTCCACGGGCTTGAGCTTGAGTATGGCTTTCAGGTTCGTTCCAGAGGTGCTGACGACGTACTCGTCGCCCTCCTTCCCAATCACGGCGAAGCGAATGCCCTTCACGCCGGCAAGGTGGAGCTTCTCAAGACTCATGCGAAGCTTGCGGATCTTCATGAGAGGCATGTCCTCGCCGAAGGTGATCACGATGACGTTACCCTCTGGCTCCACCTTCTTCTTGACCTTCGCGGCGATCTTGGAGACTACGCTGTCCTTGTCAAGGCTCCTGTCCGCCAAAGCCTTCTCGTCCAGCTCTATGCGGATCTCACGGGAGAAGTAGTCCTCGGAAATCTTCGCAACGTCCTTCAAGTATGTCTCCTGGATGGATCGAGCGAACTCGTGGGCCTTCTCCTCGTCCTTGTTGTATGGATCGACGAGGTAGATGCGCATGCTGGGGGTCTTGATCTTGCGGAGAGCGTCGGCGATTTCAAGCATACGGTCCACACCGGAGGTAACGGACACTTCCGCTGCACCGGCGAAGTGGAATGTACGCAGGGTAGCCTGGGTTGCTGGCTCACCCATGGACTCTGCCGCCACGAGGCCAGCAGGGTACCAGGGCTCTATGCGCACGCGGTCCAGCCACCCATCCACTGCCTTTTCCAGCTTGGAGAGCTGGGTCTTGGGCAGACCGCGCTTCTCCGCGAACTTCTTAACGCTTGGTTCAAAGTGAGCGTACTTCATTGCTTACCCCCCAATACCTCATCTGCAATAACGTCCACGGGCACGTCGCCGTGGCGCAGCGCCTGTGGATCGATCCCGTCGTCTCCGTAAACGAACTGCACGATGCTATCCCTCGTGACCTCACGCACGGACCCATCCGGGAAGACCAGGAGGTCCATCATGGCGTTGGAGAGACGACGGTAGTAGTATCCAGTGATCTGGGTGGACACACCCTTGTCCACCTCGCCCATACGTCCGCCCATACCCCAGAAGAACATCTCGTCCATGGACAGTCCGTCCCTGAGGTTACGGCGGGCGAAACCGTGGGCAAATGGCCCCAGATCTCCGCGCTTGAAGTGAGATATCACACGGTGGTAGAAGCCACGGTGCGGACGCTTCTCGCGGACCGCTGCCTGTCCCTGGATGCCCATGAGGTTGCGTATGTTGGCAAAGGAAC
>JALTCQ010000007.1 GCA_027074515.1 Microcaldota archaeon
TTTGCCCATTCTTTGCGTTTTCTGAACACGATCCCATCCGCGAGCCGCTCAGCGTTTAGTCCAAGAGCCCTTCTGACGAACTCGTCTTCCACGCAACAATTCCGTTCTCTTCAAATATATTCCTTCTCCTATCCTATCATGGATGCCACTGAGGCGATCATCGTCATCGTTGCTGCCATCCTTTTTCGTCCATTCATAAAACCATTCATCTACACTTTCACGAAGTTCACGAAGTCAGAGCTTGACGACAAGATCGTTGAAGCTGTGGCGAATCCCCTTTGGTTCATCGTTCTGCTCTACGCGGCTGACTTTCTTGCTGGCGATTACTTCAGCTCGTGGAGGTACATTTCCTACGTGCACGATTCTGTGTATGCGTTGATAGCGGTCCTTGTGGCCGTAATTTCTGTACGCATTGCTAAGATTATAATTTTCGACGTCTTCGGTCACGCCAAGCTCGAGATGGACGAGAAGCACAAGAGAACTGCCCTTTCCGCCATTTACAACATCACTGCTGCAATAATCTGGTCTTTGGCCGTGATCTATGTCCTAGCAAGTTTTGGCATCAACGTGGGGCCCATCCTCGCCTCCGCGGGCATTGCGGGTCTCGTCATCGGTCTGGCGCTCAAGGATCCACTGGAAAACCTTTTCTACGGTCTCATCCTTGCATTTGACCCCCACTTCCGCGTGGGCGACGCCGTGAGCATAGGCGACGTCTCCGGCGTGGTGGAGGACATCTCTCTGCGCAACGTGCGCATCCGCACATGGGATGGAAACCTTGTCATGATCCCAGCGTCTCAAGTAGCCAACAGCCAGATCACCAACTACGAGTTCCCTGACGACAACGTGAGGACGGCCATCAGGATTGGCGTCTCCTACGACTCTGATCCGGAAGAGGTGAAAGAGACGCTCCTTGAAGTGGCAAAGAAGCATCCCAAGGTCCTTGACGATCCCGCACCCTCCGTGCTCTTCACGGAGTTCGGCGACTTTGCCCTGATGTTCACGCTCTATTACTGGACCAAGCGCGCGGATAAGTGGACCGTTCTGGACGAGATGGACACCGCGATCCTGAATGCTTTCCGTGAGAAGGGCATAGAGATTCCGTATCCCATCACTACCGTGTATCTGAAAAACGCCGTATAGCGTTGAGGATCTCTCTTCATCCATTTTTTCGATTAATGGGGCGCTGTGCTTTCCTATAGCTAATAGTTGGTTTCCCGATTTTTCTTGTTGGGGTTTCTTCCCTCCTATTATTTATTTTTCCAATTCTTCTTGAGCAGAGTTACCATCGTGGATTTCTGTTCACCCCTTCTGCGCGCTTGCATGTTCCTGAACGATTAGCCGCCCGCCTTCAGCGACTGTTGAGAGCGCCCACGACATTGCCACGTATTGGGCTAACAGGATTAGGGGCAGCACGAGCGATATCTGGTTCATTCGTAGCAGCGCAAGCTCAGCTATCAACGTTACAATACCCACAACGATCGTGGCGGCGATGGCGTCTGCCAACGTACAAAAGGCCTGCTTGAAGTATCTTCGGGCGAATGCTATCGAACTCGTCACAGCTTTCCATGGATTCACAAACAGGCCGAAATACGGTGCCCAAACGAAATACGACCATATCCAGAGTATGTATACGATAATCCCTACGAGTGCTACAATCGCTATTGCGGCTTCCGTTCCAAAGGTCATTGTTCCGCTGACTGCAGCATGCTCCAGGTAGTACACTACACCCATTGCGGGGACCACCACCAATATGCCGTTAATTATCGTGAGCAGTATGTACGTTCCCATTGCATACAGTATTGCCTTAGCATCTGTATTTTTGGCCGCTATTGACAGGATCGTTGCACTCATGATTATTTCTGCTGTATATATTGTTATCACATATGTTGCGCTGCCAATTATTGGTTTATACACTTCCGCGACGAAAAGAACTATGAGGTATGCTACAAACACTGCTGCGAACCACAGCCACTTTCTCGTAAATATTTTCCATCCTTTGAGCCACGGGTCGTCACAGTTCATGCTATGAGATTGTTCTACACATTTAAATCGTTTTTATCTTTTGGAGAATATGCGTGGTATAAATGGGGCATTGCTCTTTATTGTGGTTCTCCTGCTTCTTGCCGCTTCGGTTTATGTGTATGCGCAGATGCGGCTGAATTCTGGCGTTAGTGTGGGGAAGGGCGTGACCCTTTCAGAATCGCACGTAAGTACCAAACGTAATCTCTCTGCTGAGCCCCACACCGGGAGTACTCCACAATGTTCTAGTGATGCTTGCCCGAAGTTGGAGGGATATCCTCCAGATGAAGATTCTGGGTGCATATCGTATTCTTACTGTACATCTGATCTCTCAGATGTTTGCGCGTCCAAATCAAGGTATTTTTCTGTTCCGAACTGCGATGTTACTTCTGTGGTGCTCGACTGTCGTCGCAAGGATTCGGAGACGTATTATTTTACAGGGTCTTGCTACGGGCGCGAGGGTGTGTGGCGGCTGGACGTGAATGCTGCTATTTCTGGCATGGTCCCACGCGTCCGGACCGTTTTGCGCGATATTTTGAAGCACGCTGGTGTTAGTAGTTATGCCATCGGCTATTCTCCCGCCGCCGGCGTGAACAATACGGAGGCAGGGAGCGTCGTTCTTGGGGGTTATCACGACTGCAATGTTGCTCGCCTATTGCCTGGAACCCTACAGTGCCATTACAGAGCATCTTCTGGCGTTTTCTACTACAACCCCGCGGAGAGCGTTGCCCTGTTTTGTAATGATTCCAACGCAGGTACGGCCATTGCAGTCATGACTGTCACCACCCAGCAGCGGAAGTCTCTCGCTGAACAGTGCCACTGATCATTTTATACTTTTCTCAAATAGATCCATGAACGGGCAGGTCTTGCAGCCAATACGGTAGAAGCCCCTCTCGTAGAGCGGATTGTTGGGAATCCCTCTCAGATACAGATAAAGCTGCTCGTCCAGGTTTGACCAGTACTTGATCGGCGAGAGCACGAGGAACTCATCATGATATAGATCCGGACGGAAAGATCTTGCCTTGCTCTCCGTTATTCGATCTCCATTTACCAGTATCGGATCCTTGAAGTTCTCTCGGACGTAATCATACAACGTGCTGATCTTATCTTTGGTGCAGTCTCTTCTCCGCAGGTATTTCTCTCCAAACTCCTTGAACTTTTGTCCAACAGGTGCCTTGACGATCTCCAAGTTTATCTTCAGTTCCTTAGCTACTCTCTCAACATATTCTTCCGTTTCGTCAAACTCCAGGCCCGTATCCACGTGAACGGCTGTGAAATCCAGTTTAGATTCCTTTAACAATGCTAGAACAACGGTAGAATCCTTGCCCCCGCTCCAGGGTACGATGATCTTATCTCTTCCTTCTAGGACGGATAGGATCTTGTTCTTCGTTGCGTCCACTTTTTCTTCAATACCTTCCCTGCTCAGCTCCACAGTCTTCTCCCAACTTACACTTTCATTACTTTCTTCCCAATCCCC
>JALTCQ010000008.1 GCA_027074515.1 Microcaldota archaeon
GCCGCAAGCCGAGGTATCAATATCTGGAGACGGATATTCGGACCAAAAAAGAGCTGACGATGCCGGCGTTGTTGTTTTCAAAGACGTACCCGTGGGAAAATACAAAATAACGGCGACGTGGGGTGGTTGGAGCGGTAGCACGGTGACAGAGGTAGAAAAAGGAACCACCAGGCGCGCAACGGTCGTGGTGTACGCAGGTACTGGCAAATTAGAGTTTCACATAAGCGTGGATGGAAAGCCGGCGAACGGAACGATAACAATCACGAGGACAGACACAGGGGCGTCCCTGGGCAGATATCCCCTGACAAATGGAGAAGCGGCCGTGGCTGTTCCCGCAGAGATCCCCCTGGGCTATAAAGTCAGCGTCGGCGGCAAAACGCTCACGGGTTATTCCAAGCTCAGCGCAAACGGGGAGGAAGAGATACGCGTGAACCTGCCAAGGGGCATGGAAACGGGCGTATGGCTGGAGAGCATGAAGACAAACAATCAGGATACAATCACGCTCAGCCCAGGCAACGCCACCGAGCTCGGACTGCTCATAGGGACGAAGACAGGCGGAGTTCTGCACGTTCTGGTAACGCCCACGGCCAGCGCAGACATAGAGGTGCCGTACGTTTACGCCAAGCCGAACTCATACGTGTACGCGAAGGTCTGGGTGACACCAAGCGAAGTAGCCGGCGATAAAATAACACTCAAGGCGGTTCTGGGAGACGCAAAGAAAGAGATAACCCTTCCTGTGGGAAACACGTTCACGTGCACCGACGGCTTCTGCTACCACGTGGGGCTGAGCAAAAACGAATGCCATGTCGGCGAGACGGTAAACATGACTGCAGAACTCATATACGTCGGGCAAGACGAGTACAAGGGCAAGGCAGGGATATACGTGGACAACACGCCCATACTTGAAAAGAGCGGGTGGACAAGAGGCGAATACGTTTGGGCAAGAAAAACGGTCCAGCCAAACAGAACAGACACGTGGACCGTGAAGTTCCGTGCAGGGAGCACTGAGAGGCAGATAGACACAATACACGTGTCGGAAAAGCAAGATATGGACTTCACGGTCAGCCCGAACATCATACTGCCCATTCCCACAGAGCAGAGGATCACCGTAACGGTCAGCACGCCAGACGGGGTAAATCCGGGCGTCGTCCAGTACTACATATACGGTAAAGACAACGACGGAGAGCACATCATAGCCCACGTCACCGCAGGAGACACGGCCATAATCCGCATAAGGAATGCAGATAAGTACAACATGCTCTTCCTTAATGCAGAGTCCTCGCGCTACAGAATAACCCATGGACAGCTGCCCATGGTGGGCAAAGATGACGTGCTCACGCTGAACCAGAAGAACGTAACGCTGGGCAACAAGACGAGGAACGCACTCGTCAGGGTGAGCACAAAGCTGAGCGTGCCGGTAACGGTGAAGACTGGTGCATCTGCAAACACGGGCTGTGGGGCAAAGCTGCGTGTCAAGCCGAATCAGGTGAGCCTGGAGCCAAAGGGCAGTTCAGAGCTGAACGTATACTACACGGGCGCAGACAGGTGTGCCAGGTCCTTCTCCGGCAGCGCGGACGTTATGGCTTACGTGCCATGGCTCTCCGTCCCCGTTGCGGTAAAGCACGCCAACGTGACGGTGAACCCCACTGGCCAGTGCATTGAAATTCAGGCTCCGGACGAGACGAGTCTTCAAGAGAGTGGAAGCATCCCCATTCGCGTGTACAACCGCTGCGATGAGCCAGTAACAGTCAAACTAACCGTAGAATGCAAGGCAATCAAGGGCGTGAGCGACCTGAGCTGTGGGTTTGAGAGGGAGCACTTTTGGGAGACGCCGCAAAAAGAGCAGACCTTCACCCTGATCGGAGGAGAAAGCAAAAAGCTGGAGCTCAACTACTCCGCGGGCATAACGGGAACGTATCCCGTGGCAGAGTTTAACCTGACTGCAACGGGCGGGGAAAACGTGGAAAAGGTGAACAAGACCATTTACGCGTGGACAACAGCATGGAAAAGATGCGTGAGCGTATCGCCGCACGACGTAATCTCCCTGGACTTCGGAGAGAAGGATGGTGAGATAAGTGCCGCCGCAAGCGTTACAATAACAAGGTCTGAAGACTGCAACGTTCATGTAGTGAACCTCTGGGTAGAGGGGGACATGGGGAAGTACGCAAAAATCAAGAACGTCGGCTGGTGGCTGGAGAAGATGAACATGGAGCTCACCGTGAAGAAGACATTCCAAGACAGCATAGAAATTACTGGCAACGACATGAACCTCCTGATAAAGCCCCTCAGCGGAGTGCTGAAGATTGATATAAATGCAGAGATGTTCAACCCCGAAAGCGGCAGGAAAGAACGCAAAGAGTTTAATATACCCATAACGCTCGTGAACAACGTTAGCGCACCGCCGGACATTGCCCTGAGCGGGGACTGCCACTTCAACAGAGGAGAGCACAACGCAATATGCCCTGTCACGGCGACAATCCTGGACAGAGACGTTGGTAGCGCACTGGAGCTGAACATGGCGGAAATCACGTGCAGCACTGGGGACGGCCCACACAAAACAGAGCTCAAATGCGGCTGGAGGGATAGGAGCACCATCTGGGTGGAATACAACGCGGACACGATCGTACCCATCACAAATAAAGGGATAAAGGTTACGGGTAGCCTGAAGCTGAAGGAGCTGAAAAACACAGCACTGAACGTAGGCGGTACCCTGAGCATACCCAACAGCGTATACAAAGGGGCGCCCTCTTTGGAGTTTAAGAACTGCACAACGGAGAACTGCGAGTATAACGAGGTAGAGACGATCACCGTGCCAGACTTTGCAGATAAGGGTGTGGTGTACGCAACCGTGGAAGATGGCAAAGTCTGCTTCCAGGGCGGTTCGTGCTCACAAGAAGCAAACGTGTACGAGGGAAGCGAGATATACATTAAGAGCTCCGAGACGAATCCCGTTCTGTACATATACCCAGAAGTAAAGGGAGTTCCAGTGCTTGACGATTCGTTCAAAGGAACTGTAACGGGCGTATACTGGATAAAAGGAAACGGGGAAAAGGGAATAACGATAAAGGCAACCGTTCCCACAGCAGAGGACATACTTAACGGAGGAGGGATATTGACCCTGACAGAGCCCAAAACAATGGTGAGTACTTACGACGGATACCTACAGAACAGGAGGGGGAACGATGCTGAAGACTGCTCCAACAACTTCTGCCCGACGAGCGCGGTGAACAGTATTGTTAGCCAAATAGCAAAGAGCAGTGCGTGGAACGGAAGCCATGTAGAGCTGCTGGCGTACGGAGAGAGGCCAGAGAAGCCAGATAGGTGCAAAAGCGGACAAATTGACGAACAAAATAATAGCTTCTGGCTCGTGACTGTGGACAAGGGAGACAACGGCTCGTGTAGCGTGGAAATAAACGGCCTGAACTCGAAAGACGGCGGGCTGCTCGGGGCGATAGCGGAGATGGCAAATGGTACAGAAGACATCGTTCAGCACAAAGATGGCAGCGACAGCATAGAGAAAGAGATTCAAGCAATAATAGGCAAATTGGGAAAGAGCAATAGCAGCTTCAGCAGCAATGCGGAAATGTTCATAAAAAACACCCCATACGGATACGTGCCAATCCTCTGGACAGACATGACATATACTCAGAAAAACCTTGCAAAGGAATGGACAATCACGGAACTGGTACCAGGGGATGGAGTTAAATGTGAAAACGCAAACAATGACAGCGTACACATCTTTGAGAAAGGCGACGATAACATCTTGATTGGTGCCCCAGACGCAGACGAAGATTCGTTAAAGAACGTGGTGAAGTGCGAGTATGGGGACGCAAAAACGTTATACAATCTTGAGAACGTACACCTTAACTCATACCCAATCGACTACACAACAGACATTCCAGGTACGACGTATGAGTACGACCCGAGCATCAGAGCAATCCTCGCGAAGATCCCAGAATATATTATGCCGCACATAAAAACAGAGCTTAATGCCCCACCCCTCTGCATCCACTTCCTAGAGGGCTTTGTAATACCCAAACAAGACATTTACGTGGTGATAAAGAAGGAAGGAGATACTTGGGGAGCAGAGGTGTATAGAAATCTTGGAAATGCAGAGAAAAAGTACCCCGGGCTGCTCTGCATAGATAACACAAAGCTGGACGCCGTGAAGAAGATAAACGACATTTACAAGAATATAGACGATGAACAGCGCGCAGAAGCGCACTACAACCCCTTCATTCACACTATGTTTCTCGGCCAGGGATGGAATAATATACATTGTGGAGAAACAAACTGCATAACGTTCACGTACATCGTGTCAAGCGACCTCCAGGAAGACTGCAGCGACAAAGGTACTAAATACGATGATTCAAAAATCACCGCTCAAGAAGCAGTCAGCTGCAACCACCCAATAGGCAAAAGACAGGGCAAATACGGCTACTGCGGTAAGAAAGAGTACCTCTCCATAGGGGACGTTCCTTTGGAGTGGACAGAAGGCGGCTGGCTAGCAGATGTAGAGTACACAAATCAGCCCCATCCAATTGTTGGAGCAATAATATCGTCAGAGCCACCAACACTAAAACCACATGCAGACAGCTGGGCGTGCTACTGGAGACAGCTAGTGCTACCAATTTTCGCCAACGATGGCGAACAGTACTCAGCTCTGAACATAGGAAGCAGTACGCCGAGTACCCAGGACTCAGGAAGTTCTGACTATGGGGGGGATACTGACTACGACCGCCTCAAATATTATGGACCATAGCCTACCTTTTTACCTTTTTCTTCTGGAATAGAAACATGGAGCCCGTTGTTCCGACGATGGGGATGCACTACGTGGTAGAGGCCGCTGGCTGCGACGAAGAGATACTCACAGACGCGCGCAGGCTTGAGGAGATCTTCAAGGAAGCGGCAAGGGCTGCACACATGACCATAAAGGCATCCCACTTCTTCCGTTTTAGCCCAAGGGGTGTTTCGGGCACGGTGATCGTTGCGGAGTCGCACATATCCATACACACGTGGCCAGAACTGGGATACGCAGCCATAGACGTGTACACATGTGGCAACTCCGACCCGGAGAAGGCTGTGGACTACATACTTGAAAAGATAGGGGCAAAGTACGCCCACGTCTCCGAGCTGAAGCGTGGGATACCGGAGGACGACGGAACGTACACTCACACCATCGTCACGTGGGAGGAGCGGCCAGGGGAAGAATAAATACCTCCTCTCCCCAATAATACCATGGCGAAAAACGATCCACTCCTGGTTCTGGCGTTCCTGATACTGATTCTTGGTGCGGTAGTGTTATCTGTTCAGAATCGGGCGAATGTGCCAAAAAACACGGAGTTTAGCCTTGTACCGACGAAAAGCCCGAAAGAGCTGCAAGAATATGTAGATATTGGCCAGCAGTACGGAGGATACGTATCTATAATGGGTGCAGGCGCACCGCTGACGGCAGCAGTGAGCGCAGTAAAGAGCAGTGCAACACCTCCCGAAAGCATCCAAACGAACGTGCCGGAGAGAGAATCGACCACGAACGTGCAGGTAGCAGGCGTGGACGAACCCGACGTGCTGAAGTTGTCTGGAGATAAAGCGTTCTACCAGTCAAGGGGCAACGTGAAGGTTCTCCGCATTTACCCGCCGAAGGACGCCAACGTGCTGGCAAAGATCCCTGCAAACTGGGGGACGGAACTGTTCGTAGAAGGAAACACGCTGGTGCTCCTGCAAGGCTCAAGGATCAAGGGCTACGACGTGAGTAATCCGGAAAGACCTACGCAGGCGTGGGAGCTTGATCTAAAAGGAACCGTGCGTGATGCAAGGGAAATAAACGGAACAATATACCTGATAACGTCTGACTACCGCGTCGTGTGTCCGCACTACCCTGTGAAGGGGGTGATCATTCCCTGTGCGCGTTACTACCACCCAAAGCTCCCAGTACTCACGGACACTACATACACGATCCTAAAGATTGATGGGAAGACTGGAAAGGTGGAAAAAGCCGTTGCGTTAACCGGTTCGTATCAGACGACGGTGTACATAAGTAAGAACGCCATATACTTCGCATATCGGATCCAAAAGCCAGTGAACGAGGTGCTCTACGACTTCATCATAGAGAGGGGCGATGAAGTACTGCCAAAGGACGTTGTGGAGCATCTGAGAAAAGTAGACACGTATGACATCAGTAAGGAGGCGAAAATGGCAGAGATGGAAAGTGTTCTGGAAAAGTACTACAAGGGGTTAAGTCCGGAGGAGCAGAGCAACGTGCAGAACAGGGTAGAAAAGGCACTGGAAGAGTACATCAGAGAAAACGCAGGAAAGATAGACAGCACGGGCATAGCGAAGATCTCCTTGGATGATCTGACGGTGATAGCAACGGGAAACGTTCCGGGTCATCTGCTGAACCAGTGGAGCATGGACGAGTACAAGGGATACCTCCGCGTGGCCACGACGACAACGGCAAACTGGAGGAACCACATTGGAAATAACCTCTACGTGCTGGACGGAAAGCTAAGAGTTGTGGGAAAGATAGATGGGCTGGAAGCAGGGGAGAGAATATACGCCGTTAGATTCATGGGGGATAGGGCGTACGTGGTGACGTACAAGGAAACGGACCCTCTCCTGGTGCTAGATTTATCCGATCCGTACAAACCACAAGTTGTGGGCAAGCTGAAGATTCCGGGGTACTCCACGTACCTGCATCCAATAGATTCGGACCACATGATAGGCGTGGGGCGCGGGAGCAACTGGAGGATAAAGGTATCGCTCTTTGACGTCTCAGATCCAGAAAACCCAAAGGAAATGGACACGTACTACCTGAAAGAGAGCTGGGGGCAAGTGCTGTTCAACCACCACGCCTTCCTCTGGGATAAAAAGCACAATTTACTCATCATTCCGGCAGGGGACAGGTACTACCTCCTGCGTGTGAGAACGAATGAAAAACCGTACATCAGCGCGGTGAAGATCGTGGATTTTGACAGCACGGCGAAGAGAGCGGCCTACGTAGACGACTACGCGTACCTCTTCTCCGACGACGAGATGGTAGTGGTGAACGAGAACAGTGGAAAGGAAATCAAGAGCCTGCAGATAGAGAAGGGATATCCCGTTGAACCATTCCCGCCGCCGAGACCGATTCCCATCATAGTTAAAAATGAGGAAAATGTGTGATTAGTATGCTGGAGAGATTTTGGAAGCGAAGGAAGGAAACGCCCCGGCGTGAGCCCATAAGCGTAGAGGGCGAGCCCATTAGCGGCCCGAAAAGAGAAGTACAACCAAGTAACCTGCTAGAGGATCTGGGAATAGGCGCTACGCACGCAAGAATAAGTATGGAAGACGATCTGACAAGGGCGCAGTACCTCGCAAAGCTCCTTAAATTTAAACAAGCGCTACAAGAAGTACACCACTACACGGAGGAGGAGCTAGAAAACAAGCTGGATAAAAAGCTCAGGGAGCACGACGTCCACGAGTTAAAGCTGACAATCCCATGGAGCGCGTGGGAAAAGCTCAACGGAATCGGAATAAAGCTACCAGGCCAGGTCACTTCAGTTATAACTGTGTCAAAACCGCAGGGGTTTGAAGCACCCGTACTGACCGTACTAGAGAGCGTAGAGAAGATGGAAGGTCACAAGCGATACATTGGCAACCGCATATCCGCAATATTCGGAAGAAAACTCACAAAACCGTACGTTCTCGTGAAGGAAGGGCCGGAGCGCCGCCCAGAAACAAGAATCATAAAAGAATGGGATATTTCGGGGGGAGTATCACGGGTGCACGGAAACATAGAAGTACTGCCGAACCCGCGAGGAGACGGCCATATCGTCATAATCAGACACACCGGCAACAAGAACCTCCCAATTATCGTGGAGTTCAAGGCAAGGGACGGGCGAATCCACACGATCCAGCTGGGCAACCAATAGCACCACCCAGAAAGGCATAAATACCACCAACCCCTTTTTCTCACATGCCAGAACTGAGACGACTTGCACGGGCGTTCAAGAAGGTTGCTCCAGCCGCGGAAAAGGGAGCTACGTTGTTCGGTAAGGGTGCGAGAGCGTCCTTCCAGTTCCTCAAAGAAAAAGGCGCGCCAAAGACGAAGGAAATGAGTGCCAAGATGTGGGCGCTAATGAGAGAGAAAGGTGCGCCGGCGATGAAAGAGCTGGCGAAAAGATCCGGTGCGTTCGCCAAGAATACTGCGTTCCCCTGGATGATAAAAACAGGGAAGGAAAAGGTAGCGCCAGCAATGGTAGCAGCTGGCCACGGCGTGGTGCAGGCAGGAAGATGGGTGGCACCGAAGGTGAAGAACGCGGGCATGACTGCTTACGAGAAGACGAGGGCGTGGAGGATAAGAAAACAGTTCGAGGGAAACACGGTGTCAGCAAGGGTGGCCAGAGCAAGCATGGAAGCAACGGGCAAAGCAATACTTGGGTTAAGGATCGCAAATATGCTCGTCAAGCAGGGTTATTCGCCGAAGATCGCCGCACAGATGATAGAAGCGATCCACAACGCCGCCATGAACCACCCTGGCGCAGCGAATAGGCTGATCGGGAGGGAGATGTCCAAGCACGCGCTCACGCTCTTCCATGAGGGGCTACGTGCGGGCATGGTGCCAGAAGAGGCTTACGGTCTGGCAGCGAGGGCGCTTCTGGACGCGCAGAGGATGGGTGCAAGGTTTGAGAGCAAGAAGGACGTCCAAGAATTCATGCAAAAATACTACAGAATCGCCCAGCAGATGCGCGAGCTGGAGCCGCCGAGAATGGTGGTGCAGTGAATGACGCTGGAAGAGTTTAAAAGATACGAAGGTTTGCTGAAGAAGCTAAAAAGCGGGAAGATACACGCCATCGTCTTCGCTGCGGATCACGGAGATCCCTGGCACCACCAGGCGATAAACGAATTCCTCGAATGGGCAAAAAAGAAAGGAATTCCAATACAGCTGCTCGAAGAAAGCCTGAACGAAGAACGCCTGCGCAAGAAAGAACACCTGCAGAAGCTGACATTGGCCGAGGAACTGAGCAAAATGGCAAAGAAGTACGGTGTGGTGGACAAGCCGATACACACATTGTCTATGCACGAAGCAATTCATGCAGAGCAAAAGGCGCTAGATCTTGCAGTGAATAAACTGGAACAAGGCAAAAAGAAGGATGCAATCCTGCTCCAAAACATAGCAAAAGCAATATCAAAGTTCCGAAAATCCCCTGTGCGAGAAAGATATATGGTATTCGAAAGGCAAAAAAGATGGAGCGCATGGGCCGCAGATTCTGGAACGCTGAAGGATATGATGCAGATTGCAGTCAGAGCGGGCTACAACTACGAGCCGCTGTGGAGATCCCGCAACCTAACGATGGTAAAAAACATAGTAAAAGCAAGGGCTGTCGGAAAAATCCCAGTACTCGTAACTGGCACGCTTCACGCAGAAGATATAAGAAAAATCGCGGAGAAAAGAGGGATACGAGTCGCGATAGTCCGACCAAAATCGGCAGCAAGCACCGAAGAAAAATGGATTGAGAAACGCAATTACAAAAAATTCATAAAAGGTGGAAATAGCCAATAATCAACAACCACAAGCTTTTTATTCTCCTTAACTCCGTTGGTAGGGATGAGGAGGGATCGGCAAACAGCACTCCCATGAGGATTCTTCTTATCTAATTAGCCGGTCCCGTAGCGCATTGCTCCAAAAGAACGGAGGTGTTAGTGTTGAGAATGGTATTTTTGCATAGCGATTGGATAGAGTTTGAGCCGCTGGAGAAGGCAGTAAAGGCGGCGGAAGAAGTAGAGAAGGAAAAGAAGAGGATAGAGGAGGCGCTCGTCGTCCTTATCAGCGTTGAGCAGGGGGACGAGGCAGTCATAGAGGAAAGCATTGCGCAGATAGAGGACGTGGCAGGCCAGGTAAAGGCGAGGCGCATCGTCCTCTACCCGTGGGCACACCTCTCCTCCAACCTGGAGAAGCCAGAGAAGGCCCTTGAAGTAATGAAGAAGCTGGAGGAGATCCTAAAAGAGAGGGGCTACGAGGTGTACAGAGCACCCTTCGGCTGGTACAAGCGTTTTTCCATCAGCGTGAAGGGCCACCCCCTGTCCGAGCTGTCCAGGGAGGTTAAGAAGGCGTTTGACGCGAAGGACAAGGCAGAGGAAGGCGAAGAAGAGGAAGGGAGCCACTACAAGATCGTGGACCACTTCATCGTCCTTCCAGACGGCAAGATAGACAAGGTGAAGGAGGAGTACAAGAAGAAGTACATCGGCGTCTCAGCGGTGCTAAAGGACGAGCTAGGCGGAGAGTTCAGCGACGAGCCGCCGGCGCACGTGGAGCTGATGAAGCGCTTAGGCATCGCAGGAAGGGAGCCCGTAGCTGACGCGGGATGTCTGAGATGGCTGCCCAACGGTGCGTTTATGTTTGAACTCGTCCGTAGGAGGGCGTACAGCGAGATCGTGGAGAAGCACGACTACGTATACCCCATTGTATCCCCCACAATCATCGACAAGGCGGACGAGGGTGTAAGGTGGCTCGTGGACCACTTCCCAGAGCGCCACTACAAGGTCATCCCTGGAGGCAAGGTGCCCAAGGAGAAGGAACTCTTCCTGAAAACGGCGGGCGATTACGGCGTGTTCTCCATGCACAGAGACACCACCTACTCGTACAAAGACCTACCCGTCTGCCTGGCAGAGCTGGAAGTGGACTACAGGTACGAGCAGCGCGGTGAACTGAGGGGCATGCACAGAATTCGTGAGTTCCACATGCAGAACATGCACACGATCTGCAAGGACATAGAGCAGGGCTGGAAAGTGTTCGAGGATATGTGGAAGAGCATAGCGAACGTATTCGAGGATATGGGCTTCGGCGCGGACATCTTCGTGGTCTACAGCGAGCGCGACATATGGGAAAAGAAGAAGGACGACATCCTCCGCTGGGCAAAGGAGTACAACAAGCCCATAATCGTCTTCATCGTGGAGGCGAAGGGCGTATACATGGCAGCATGGATAGATCTGATCATCGTGGACTCAAAGGGGAGACCCATCGAAGCAGGAACGGCCCAGTTAGACACCCGCAGTTCAGAGCCCTGGAAGATGTTCTACGTAGACGAGAACGGGCAGAAGAGAAAGGCGATCATAGTACACGCTGGCTTCGGCATGGAGCGTGCCTTTGCGGCAATGCTGGAGAAGTTTGCACGCGAGGGCAGGGCTTACTACGAGGACTGGCTCGCACCTATCCAAGCACGCGTTATCCCAGTCAGCAGGGAGTACTTGGACTACGCAGAGGACGTAGCAAGGAAATTGAACAGCCTTGGCGTGCGTGCAGACCTGGACGACAGCGATGAAACGCTGGGCAAGAAGGTGAGGAGAGCACACACCGAGTGGATCCGTTACCTCGTCGTGGTCGGCGCACAGGAAAAGGAAAAGGGCGTGATCAGCGTGACGGACAGGGCAGACGGCAGCAAGAAGGAGATGAATGTCGAGGAGCTTGCAGAGAAGATCAGGAAGAACTGCGAAGGAAAGCCCTTCGTCCGCAGGATCGGTCCGCTCTACGTGAGCAGGAAGCCTGTTTTCGGGATGTGATTCCCTTCCTCTTTTTTCCCTTACGCTTAAATACTCCCTTCCCCAAAATGAGAGCATGGACTACTTCGGAAAGGCGTGGGCTGCGTACCGCGAAAACTTCGCCATCCTTGCGGGAATCGGGATCGCATCGATTATGACAATAGTGGGCTTGGAACTTACGGGCCTTGGCATACTCACCGCATACGTGGCGCTGTTCGCAAACATCCTGGCGTACAAGGTGATCGAAAGGAACGTCGACTGGAAAACAACTGCAGTTCAAGCATTCTGGGCGTGGATCGCTCAGATAATCGTTGCGATTGGTGCAGTCCTTGCAGCGATTGTTGCATTCGTACCTGCACTCTTCGCCGGAGCAGTGGGTATCGGGATCGCGCTGATCCTAGTGCTGGCGGTCATAACGCTCCTAA
>JALTCQ010000009.1 GCA_027074515.1 Microcaldota archaeon
ATATTTTGGAAACACAACGAGGTCGCGATCTTTGAGATCATTCGGGGCAACGAGAGGAGCTGCGTGGGCACCAACGCAAGCCAGCGGGACCCAAGCATTGCTGACAGCAGGGCAAGTTCCCAGGGCGTACGCAGCCGACACGAAGGGCCCCGGGGTGATGCCCGACACGTGGGAAGCAAAAATTACGGCGCCTGCAAGGGAAACAAACACCAAAAAAGCAATGTACGCCCCCCTTGCGGCGGAACGTGAGACGTTATCCGCAGCTACAACTGCAAGGAACGGGAGTGCAGAGATCGCGTAACGAACAGAGCGAATGGGGGTAAGATAGTAGATGTACAGGGCAATCAGAGCGAAGACCAACCAGGGGATGTGTTCCCTGCGCGTGGGAACAGCCAGAAGAAGCGTGGGCAAAAGCACACCTAAAAACGCAAGGGATGGAGGGTGCCAGAACGGCTTGCGGTAAAAAATGTTCAAGAAAACGAAGTCAAGAAAGCTGGCAAGAGGGTGGCCAAAATGCACAGCATTGTATGCGATCCACGGGGAAACAACCAGTACAAAACCGAGAACGTGCCACAACAGCAAGGATGGGCGGTTTTTGTAAGAATTCCAAGCAAGATACACGAGAGGAAGCGCAAAAACTATCAGACCGTAGCGAGCAAGAAACGCCAAGCCAAGGAGCGCGCCAGCAAGGGGCGAATCATACAAAGCGAGTGACAATAGAGCAAGAGGAAAGGAGAGCGCTTCAGACCCCTCCGTTAGCATCAAAACTGCCGCGGCGGGCGTGAGGAATAGCAAGTAATATACAAGGGGATCAAGCCCAAGGCGCTTCGCAAACAGGTATGTGGAGATGGCAAGCAATACTTCAGAAATGAGAAAATATCCAGCCACGCCAAGAAAGTGCAAAACGATCGGGACAAGGGGTGGGCGAAATACCTCCAAGTACCTAGCGTTCGAGCCGAAGTATGCGTCCCCAGTAAGCTTGTACGCGCAGAAATCCCAGAACAACCATCTACTGTGGATGTACAGGGCGATTCCCGTGAACACGAGCACTACAAGGGTGGGAATAAGAAGGTCAGCCCGAGCGAATCGCTTGAAGTATCTTCCACTCGGGTGTGAGGCCATAAAACCTGTTTCGGTCATTAACCACCACCACGGGAGCCGTGTTCACGTCGTAGTATTCCTTTAGCAGATCAACCGCGCCAACATCTACGGGGAAGTTCACATCGAAGGAGAACACATGAACCCTGCCGGGCATTTTCCTCACGATATCGTCGAGAATGTAGCCCTGCTGACGAGATGCGTCGTCCCCTTGCCTGTAGAAGAATAGCACAAGCGCGTAATCAGTATTACAATCTTGCTGGAGCTTGCGCATGAGTAGATACGCCTTAATCTCTGTCAGAAAGTAGTACGGCTTGAGGTAATAGTACTCCGGGCTTCGTGTGAGGTGATGCGCCTCATAAATGGACAGCTTCTGCCCGAACTTCGCTACGGTCTTGCCAACCTCCGAAAGCCTGGCGGAGAGCAAGTTACAATCAGATCGACCCACGCTGTTCATGAACTGCTCTTCCACGAGATAACTATCCATCTGAAGAACCGTCTGATGATACACATCCTCAACGGCGCCAATGCGCGCGTGATCGGCCGCCCATCCGACCACAATCCCCACGCTCACGAGTATCGCAGAATAAACGAGAGCAGTTATCACGAGGTACTTTCTGTAACGGGCGATCTTATCCTCCACTACCAGGACCTCCTTACACCGGCAAGTTCATAAACGACCGAAGCGAGCCATATGATACCCGCGAGCAAGGGGTACAGTGTGATAAAGACCAGGAACTCCTTTAAAAAGAGGCCGTCCTGCCCGTCCGCACGAAGTTTCAAGGATTCTTTGGCAATGAACAGCCCCGTAACAAGCCAGATCGCCGTGATGTAGAGTATCACGTAGTTCTGCGAAAGCAAGAAATCACGGAGGTTGAAACCGTCCCAAAGGATACCCTCGTAACGAAGCTGCTGGAGGCTCCAATACCAGTCCTGCCAACCAGTTAAAAGGGAAACGAGGAGATATATGACCCACACTGCAACGTAGATCAGAAGAAACGGAAAGAACACCATGCCAAAGAGGTCGTACTCCCTGGACAACCCGAAGGTCCTCCAATACTTCACGAAGTTTCGTATGAACCCGCGAGACCAGCGAATGCGTTGGCGCCAATAGTCCTTAAAGCGGGTGGGCACCTCGGTGAACGTAACACTGTTCGGCTCAAAAAGGATCTTGTAATGGTGCGCCTTGATCCTAAGGGCTATTTCCAAGTCCTCGCTTATCTCTTTCTCGTCAAAAAGGCCAACTTCCTCAAGAACGGACTTACGGTATACGCTAAGAACGCCGGGAGTCACGTAAAGGACATCGATGACGGCCATTAGAGCGCGGTAGAAGTTTGTCGTCAGGTATTCCCACCACTGAAGGCGGGAGAGGAGATTTACGGGGTTTCTAACGTGAATTGCACTGGAGACCGCCCCAACGCGCGGATCTTCAAAATGCGGGACGATCCAGAGCAGTGCATCGGAAGAGATGTGGGAGTCCGCGTCCAACACCGCCACAAGATCATACCTAGCGTTACGGATGCCCGTGTTAACGGCTGCGGCCTTGCCTCTGTTCTGTTCGTGCCGAATCAGCCGGAAGTTTTTCAAATCCTCTCGCTGGATGAAGGAACGAACGACTTCCGACGTGCCATCCTTCGAGCCATCATCCACAACAATGACCTCGTACTTCGGGTACTCCAGACGCGCGAGGGACTCCAGGCACTTCACGATGCCGTCTGCCTCATTATAGGCCGGTACAATGATTGACACGGAGGGAAGATCCTCGGATCGGCGCCGGGATGGAGAGAAAAGGTCCGGCTCTAAAACGTAGAGCCCAAGCCAGACAAGAACGAAGAAGAAAGACAGGAATACGAGGAGAAGAAGAATTGCCAGCACCAAATCCATGGGATCCCCTTGAAAGAATGTTGGGGAATAAAGTATATGAATGATGCGCGTCGAGGTCTCCGATCTGATCCGAGCAGTCCAAGAGGAAAGGAGGGCAGAAAGAGCAGTAGTGGAAAGGGAAATACGGCAACTAACGGGAAAGGAGCGGGAAAGAAGAGGGCGAGCAGTGCTTGGACTAAAGGGACGAGTTGCTGGAGAACTTCTAGGACAGGTGATCGTTCGGTTCAGCCGTGCAGAGGAGATACGGACGAATATCCGGCCCGGAGACGTGGTGCTAATATCCCGTGGTGATCCGCTGCGCTCCAAAACAACTGGCACGGTCGTCAGGGTGGGAAAGCACTTCGTAGACGTTGCAACGGCTGAGTTCAAAAGATGGATGAAGCGATCCGTGCGGCTCGATTTCTACGCAGACGACGTGACGTTCAGGAGATGGCTGGACGTACTG
>JALTCQ010000010.1 GCA_027074515.1 Microcaldota archaeon
TCCCATATCACCCTCGCTGTTGTTTCAGACATTGCCCTCGTCCTCGTTGCTTTTTGGAGTTCGATATCAAGAAACTCTGAGATATTTGGAAGAAGAACCTCTGAACTCAGCGGAACTCCCGTTCTTCTCATGCCCCGGTATCCTGGCGCCTCCGCAATGAATGCGATCCTTGGTTTTAACCGCTCCATCGCCTCCAGATAGTTCCGGAGGTTCTGCCTGCGGATCTTTGGGCCGTTTGGCAGATCGTGTTCTTCGTCCCGATCTGAGAATGGGTTGAACGTATGTGGTATTTTGATCTGTCGTATTTGATCCGGGATGGTTTCAATCACACTTAACCATAGTTTCACCTATATTTTATCAGGTGATGCATTATGACAAGAGGTTCAATACCAATTGGTTGGATAATTGCGGCACTCATAGTCGCCGCGTTTGCGGGGATAGGTGCGTATGTTGCCACGCATCCCTCTTCGGCGACGACCACAGCGATGCAAGGTTACGGCTACCGTGGGTCACACAGTGTAAACGCTCCGCAGACAGGAATTACGGCTGATGGCAGCTTTACAGAACCGCTGATCGATCAGATAAAGTCCATGCCAAAGGAGGAACTCAGTTCAGAGGAGATCAACGCGATCATGGAGATGCGCGAGGAGGAAAAGCTTGCTAGGGATGTATACCTAACGCTCTATGATAAATGGGGCTTACCCATATTCCAGAACATCGCAAGGAGTGAGCAAACGCATACGGACGCTGTGAAAGCACTCATCGAGAAGTACGGTCTCGACGATCCTGTGAAGGACGATAGCATAGGCGTCTTTACTGATCCAAAGTTCACAAAACTCTACAATCAGCTCGTCGCCGATGGATCGAAGAGTATAGAGGATGCGCTAAAGGTTGGTGCGACGATAGAGGATCTGGACATCAAGGATCTTCAGGACTGGCTGGCAAAGGTGGACAACGAGGACATCAAGTTTGCTTTCTGCAACCTGATGAAGGGGTCGAGAAACCACCTGCGTGCGTTCACGTCCCAGTTGGAACGCTACGGTGGAACGTATGAGCCACAGTTCATAAGCGAGGCAGAGTACAACGCCATTCTGAGTGGATCCGTGGAAAGGGGATTGGTTGACTGCCAATGACCGCATTTTCTTCTTTTACAAGCGATGAACGGGGTTTTTACGCCCGAGATTCCCCTTTCTGATACTTTTATTTTTGTTGGGATCTGACGGGTTTGCAGCGCTTACTGACTGATGATTTCTTTAATTTCTTTAAGAACTTTTTCTGCGTGCCCCTTTGCCTTTACGTTCTTCCACTCCTTGACGATCTCCCCCTCTGGCGACACGAGGAACGTGCTTCTTATTACTCCTTCCACTTCCTTCCCATACATCCTTTTCTTACCCCACGCTCCGAACGCCTTGTGGATCTTCGCGTCTGGATCGCTTAGGAGCGTTATTCTTAGCCCGTGCTTTTCCCTAAATTTCTTGTGCGATTCAACGGACTGGCGAGAGATGCCAATAATGCGAACGCCGAGTTTCTCAAACGCTTCCTTCAGCTCTGTGAACTCCCTTGCCTCTGTGGTGCAGCCCGGAGTATTGTCTCGCGGATAGAAGTATATGATCGTCCATTTTCCGAGCAAATCCTTGTTACTCAGCTCAATCTCGTTACCGTCTTCATCCATTCCCTTCAGCTTGAACACAGGCAGTTTCATTTCTTCTCACCACCGAGCCACATTTGCAGGATTGCCCAGCCCGCAAAGAGCCAGAACAGTATGATTTCTGCCATACACCCAGGATCGGATGTGGTGCATTGCAGGCACGACGAACCGTGCGTAATGCAGTGGATGATGAACAGTGTTGCAATGCCTGACATGGGTATGATAAGCTCTTTCTTTCCGCTATCGTAGACTGCACGGACGAGAACGTATCCGAGGAGCAGCGCTATTGCCAGATGCACTGCAAATAGGATCACGGTACCCACCTCCACGACGCTCCGGCGAGATACGCCAGATAATACGATACAAGGACCAGGAGGAGCACGGTGGCACGCTCAAACCACTTTGCGTGGCGCAAATACGCGTCCGTGTTCTTGAGGATCACTGCAGTGATGAATATTGGTGTTATTATACCCAGCGCGAAGAGAAATGCATTCAGTATTGCTGTGATCCAGCCGAAGGACGTGGTTGCTGTTGCCACGGCAAATCCAATGGAGCAAGGGGACAGCGCGAGCCCGTAGAGCGCGCCAGATGCAGGGATGGGAAATTCTTTACCCTCATATATGGTGTACGCCGAGTAGAACGTGATCGCAGCTGCGAGAAGGAGCAGAATCGGTTGAACCCACTGGAACGTGGAGTATATTGCTGCAAATGCGAGGTTGAGAGCTGCAAAGAGCAAGAACTGCGTTACAAAGAATTCCAGAACGAAGCGGTACTTGTTTTTCTGTGCGATTAGCACGGAGAGTGCAGGAAGGACACAGCCGCTAAGCCCCGCAAAGAACCCACTCACGTAGGCGAGCACGTTACCGCCCCCCGATTTATTGAGCAGCCGCCCATTGTGCCGTTTTCTTCTCGTTTTGTTTTCTTCGTTGCCGCCACTATTCTGTCGTACGCTTGCTCGCCCACCAGCTTGGAACCGGTCCGGGATATGACGATCGTTGGGGTTTCGCGCACACCGTATTTCTCCACCAGATCTCTTCGGCGGAACACGTTGAACGCGGATATCTTGTAGCCCGCAGACACTAGTCGCTTTATCGTGGGAATCTCTGCGATGCAGTGCGGGCAGGTTGGCTGGTAGAACACGAGGATGTCGGCGTTTTCATCCTTTGGGAGCATTGCATAGAACATCGCGCTGTTGGACAGGCCCAGTGCAAATGCTATCAATACGCCCAGCCCCGCAACGATTATTATCCAACGTGGGCCCATTTCTCTGCTTAGCGAGAAGTCAAGCACCTATTACTCTGGCTTTAAGGTTATAAAACCGTTTTTCATTCTCTATGCATGTTGTCATACTCCCAGGTACGCGCGTTCTTCTCCCGCGAGTGGCTTCTCATGGCGTATCTGGTCATATTCCTTGTGATTCTGGCGTTATACGCACCGTCTCTGTCGACACTGATCTCATACATCAACCTGCGCGTTGTATTCTCAATTTTTGGATTTTTGGTTGTCGTTCAGGGCCTTCACGATTCTGGATTCCTTTCGTGGCTGGCGAACCGCTTGGCCCTGCGAGCTGGAGATGCACGGACATTTGCTCTTGTCGTAGTTATGTCCACTGTGGCCCTAGCAGCATTTGTTACCAACGATCTTGCTTTGTTCACGTTTGTACCTCTTGTCCTGGCAGCTCCCTTACAAGATTCTCATAAATTCCGCCTGCTCGTTCTCCTCGCCCTTGCTGCCAATGTGGGCGCATTCATTTCTCCCGTGGGCAACCCTCAGAAGCTCATTCTTTGGCAGTTATCTGAAATGGACATACTTTCGTTCACCCTTCCCTTTGTCTTGCCTTTCCTCGTTTTAGCCATCGGTCTAATTGCTTACGTCCTTGTACTGATCCCGCAACTTCCGATTCGCGTTTCTGTCGACGATGTTCGCCTCCATCGCCACGCTGCGGTTTATGACGCTCTTCTTTTCGTGGGCTATTTGGGGCTTCTCGCCTTCGGACAGTGGGCCATTGCTGTTGGACTTGTTTTCGCGTATTTCATCTTGCGCTATCCCTCCGTATTTACACGGATTGACTGGGCTTTTCTCGTTCTTCTGATCCTTCTCTTCGTTGATTTTGGTCTTCTGTCTGCCCATTTCTACGTATCGAGGTTTTTCTCACCCAATTTGCTTTCTTCACCTCGCAGCGTCTTTTTCATATCCGCTGCGCTCACGCAGCTCTTTTCTGACGTCCCCACGGCGATTCTTCTCTCACATTACTCCAAACAGTATGTAGCCATCGCCATGGGCACCACTGTGGGCGCCATGGGTCTCATTGTTGCCTCCGTCGCCAACATTATTGCAGTCAGGCTTTCTACTGAGCGGAGGAAGTACTTGAAGTTCCATTTGTATTCCTTGCCGTTTTTCGTCTTCGCAGTTGCCGTAGTGGCACTCTTCCTTTAATTTGCTATACTATATTTCCTATGTGGGCGTCCTCTCCTTCGACTCACTCGTTCCCGGCGAGTTCGTCTCCCGTCCGAACCGATTTGTGGCCATTGTTCGAGTTAATGGAGAAGATAGGATAGCTCACGTCCACGACCCAGGCCGTCTGACGGAACTCCTTCGCCCAGGTGCTCCTGTCCTTCTTCTGCCAAAACAGGGGGCAAAGACGGATTTTCACCTCATTGCAGTTTACCGCGAAGGCTATGGCTGGGTGTTCCAGCACTCCGGATATCATTCTCTCATCGCTCAAAGGCTCATTGAGTCCCGTGCGCTCCCAGAATTCAGGGACACCGTTGCCTACGGCAAGGAAATTTCCATAGACAACCACCGCATAGATTTTGTTCTCTCCTACCACACAGGCGACGTTCTGATGGAGGTGAAGGGCTGCACGCTCTTCCAGAAGGATCTTGCCCTCTTTCCCGATGCGCCTACAAAGAGGGGAAGGGAACACGTAGATTTACTCGCTCAGTACGGAGATTCTATCCTGCTTTTCCTTGTGATGAACGATAACGTTCGCTACTTTGCCCCCAACGTTGAAATGGATCCAAAGTTCCACGAATCTTTTCTCCACGCGCTGGCGAAAGGTATCCACGTTATTCCAGCCACCTTCTCCTTTGATGGGAGAACGCTGCGCCAGGTTGGAAGATTACCCTTCGTCTCTGATCCCCATGACGACGAACTCTTTTCCCTGGCGAACCTTGCATCCGATGCGGCGGAGGAATACTCCAAACGCTTCGGACCAGGGGCCCACGCTGTTCTCTCCGGTGTTTCCCGCATTGATGGAGTTCCCTACGTCCATACTGTGTTCTACGGTATCTTCTGCCAGTCTTGCGGGCTCTATGATTACTTTGACGATTACGGGCTGATCCTGTCAGATCTTGGCGTCAAATCCGTCCCTGATTCTGTTAAACAGTTCGGGAACACGTACGTGGTCCGCTTCAAGGTGAAAGAAATCGAATGAGTTCTTCTCCTGCTTGCCCAAAGGCTCTCCTTATCTTCTCCTGCACCTCTGGGTTTCCACTCATGGCTGGCCAGAGGATGGAATCGATGTGCAGCGGCGGAACTCCAGTTTCTTCGGCTACTCCCTGCCAGAACAGTATTGGATCATCTTGTCCTAGCCGTTCAGTAAGCCTTTGTATCCTTGAGTCGACTGGGATAGGTATTTCCATTGGATACGGACGGAACTCCCCCGTGGCGATGCGCATGGCGTATCCGAACATCTTGACGGCAAATACTACGGTCTTCGCATTCCTCTGCGTGCCCAGCGTCTTTGCAAGGTCGTGCTGCAGTGCTGCCATATTGTTATAGTACTCTTTCGCGTTCATTGACATGAGAAACGGCTCGGCACGCTCCAGCCGCTTCAGCTTTACGTTTGTAATCCTTCTGTTCGTCTTACTTTCGGGCAGAAACAGCTTGTACGCACCGTAAATATTATCCACAGGGTGCTCCGAGAACCAGCGCGCGAACTCCCACCACCAGTCTTCTCCCTTTCCTGACAGCTGGTAGGAAACGAGGGCGTTGGCCGTCACGAGCGGGATGAAGACTGTCTTATCGCTCATATGCTCGTATAAATGTAGGAGAGCTTGGAACTGCGGGTCCACGTGCTCTTCTATGAATCTTGTCCCCTCTATGCCTATGTTTGCTATGACTTCCTCGATTTCCACGATGGGATATTGTGGAAGGCTTTTTTATTTAGGATTTCCTACTTTATACACATGGACAAATACCTTGCCCTTGCCATTGCCCTTGGCGTTGTTGTGGTCCTCGTTCTCATTGCTGGCGTTGCCCTGCCGGCGCGGGACGCGCAGGTGAGTTCGTTTTCCACTAGAAGCGTTCTCGTTCACTGCAAAGCGGTTTTTGAGGCTAATGGCGTTCCTGTCCCCGGCGTTATGGTTTACGCGAGCGGCAGTTCCATAACGGACGGTTCTGGGATCTGTTCTGTTTACGCGGAGGGCGATCGCTTCGTCCGCCTGATGGTTTATCCTCCCATGGGCGGTCAGAAGATCGTCACCGTGCCCGTCGCCGCGGACGAGAATGAGGTAAACGTCGTTATTCCTATTTAATGTCCAAGTGATACCGCAGATACGGCAATATATGTTCCGCCTTTGCCGTGACTTTACCATCTTTAACTGTAATTAACGTAAGCCGTGTGAGTTCGGAGATCGCTTCATGTATTTCATCTTCACTTAAACCGGTCTTTTTCGCTATCATCTCAATTGTATCGCCAACTTCTGCTTTGTCTGCAACGTATCTCGTCTTTGCCGTTACGTATAGGTCGTTTGGTGTTGCCATATACCTTCTCATGGCTTTCTCAAGTTTTTTATCCCAGTTTCCTGATGGAAAGTCTGTGCGCTCCCCCTTCAGGATTGCAGTATCAAGATCTTTCAGCCCCTTTCTGCCAAGCCGGATCGCAGCACGTATTCCGTCCATACCGGAGGGCAGGTAGATCTGGGTGTATGCTAGGACTGTAAAGAATTCATACAGAGCTGATAACCGTTTTCGTTTACCATATTTTTTATCCAGTATTACCACGTTTGCCGCAGTTTTTGGCGAGTACACGCGTGTCAGGAGGTACATTGCGTACAGTTCGGCGATGCCTTCCTCTATGCCGAACCCAAAGCCGTGCGTGTCATACATCTCTACGATCTTGTGCGTTAGTTCATGAGCGAGGATGTATTCGGCGTATATTGGGGTTATTACGGTTTTCTTTATGTATATTCCAGGTTCGATGCCGTATTTCTCTTGATCTTCTTGATCGGGAGCCATGGCGATCCAGTCCATCTTATCGTAGGGCTTTGGAAATGAGTCTACGATTTTAAGATCTGGTGGCTGGAATCCCGGGAATTCCCGCCGGATAATTTCTACAAATGTGTTGAATCGCGATTTTACCGCGTCTATGGGATGTAGCACGTTCTCTTTCGCATTTCTGCGGATGTTCTCGAGATCTTTTACAACACAGTACCATTTTGGATCCTTTCTGTCGGCAGTCCTGATTATTTCATCGATCCTAGCCATTACCGAATCCCTGTCGAAGGGTACGCCATCAAAATGCGGTCGCAAGAATTCGAGGAAGTGGTCTATGTTTGTGCATTGGATACCTGCTTGGTATACGAGGCCTTCTAGGTAGTCTATCCCGTCCACTTCTTTGCCCATGCTATAATCTTCTCGCCCCTTTATTTAAGCTCTTCCACGAGGATCGCAGGGCAGACGCGCTGTACGCCCTCGAGTCCTTCTAGTTTCCTGACGAAGCGGACCATCTCGTCGCTGTCGTGGAACCAGCACTCCATGACCACCATGTGATCCCCCGTGGTGCTCTTCATGCGCTTGACCTCTGGCCAGCCCTTTACTTCGGCAATGACGCTCACGTATTTCTCCGGCTCTATATCGAAACCGATCTCTGCCACAATCTTGTAGCCGATCTTCTTGGCGTCAACGCGGGCACGGTATCCCTTGATTATACCCTCTTCCTCCAGTTTCTTGACGCGTTTTCGCACTGCTGCTTCCGTAACGCCCAGACGCCTGGCTATCTCGGTGTATGGCATTCTCGCGTCCTTCATAAGGAATTCGATGATTGCGAGATCTTTTTCCGAAATACGAACCATATTAGCAAGTGAACCGAACCGTATTTAAATCTTTTCGAACTAAATCTTCCTGAGGTGATGAAACATGGCAGAGATATATGTGCCTGCAATCGGGGAGAAGTTCCCTGAGCTTGAGGTCAACACGACCCACGGGAAGATGAAGCTTCCTGACGCGTTTAAGGGCAAGTGGTTCGTGCTTTTCTCCCACCCGGCGGACTTCACGCCTGTGTGCACCACGGAGTTCGTTGCATTCCAGAAGCGCTACGACCAGTTCAAGGCGCTCAATACGGAGCTCATTGGCCTCTCCGTGGATCAGGTGTTCTCTCACATCAAGTGGACCGAGTGGATAAAGGAGAAGCTCGGCGTTGAGATTCAGTTCCCCATCATAGCGGACGACATGGGCATCGTTGCAGAGGCTCTCGGTATGATCCACCCCAACAAAGGGACCAACACGGTCCGTGCAGTTTTCGTCGTGGACGACAAGGGCATCATCAGGGCAATTCTGTACTACCCACAGGAGGCCGGTCGCAATGTGGATGAGATCCTCCGTCTCGTGAAGGCACTCCAGACTACGGACAAGTACGGTGTTGCTGCACCACACAAGTGGCCAGAGAACGAGCTCATAGGCGATCGCGTGATCGTGCCACCCGCAGACAGCGTCGAGGAGAAGAAGAAGCGCGAGGAAGCAGCGAAGAAGGGCGAGATCGAGTGCTTTGACTGGTGGTTCTGCCACAAGAAGCTCTAACGCCCTTTTACATCCCCCCTTTCTATTATTCCAACGGTGAGAAAAATGATGTCTGAAATTCCAAAAGGTTTTGGCAAGGTTAGGGAAGAAGATAGCAGGGTGGCGGACGCTGAACTCGTTCGTCTTGGTTTGATTGCGGAGCTGGACGCCATCAGTCTCTATGAGCAGCTTGCGGCGCAGGCAAAGGATCCTCTCGTTAAGAAGGTCTTTCTGGATATTGCCTATGAGGAGAAGGAGCACGTGGGCGAGTTCCTTGAACTACTGAAGCGTTTGGATCCGAAGCAGATTGAGGCGCTGGAGCACGGTGCCAAAGAAGTTCGTGAAATGGAGGGGTGAGCGTGGAGATCAAAACGGCTGACTGGAAGCACGAGAAGCACGTTCCGGTTATTCATGTGCCCGATTCCATAGGATCTGGAAAACCCTTTGACGTAGAGGTCGTTGTGGGCGAGGAGATTCCCCATCCGAATACCCCTGAGCACCACATCAAGTGGATCGAGCTTTATTTCGTCCCTGAGGGTGGGGACACGGCGTACCCTCTTGGGCGCGTGGAGTTCGAGGCGCACGGTGAGATTCAGACCTTTGCTGAGCCACGTGCCATGTTTAGGATCGTTCTTCCCGGACCCGGCACGCTGAAGGTGCTGGCGTTGTGCAACATCCACGGGCTCTGGGAAGGAACAAAGCGCGTGGAGGTGAAGTGATGCCCTGCAAGAAGAAGAAAAAGAAGAAGACGGAGCAGTGATGTAAGCAATAAATACATCTTATTTTCTTTTTACTTGGTGAATCCAGAATCGCGGTTTCTCACCTCTTTTTACAAGCACGTTCTGCTTGCCAAGCAGACGAACTTTGGCAGATCCGCGATAGCTTCTGCAAGCCGTGCCCGCAAGGATTTCGAGCAATTTAACAGGGCTCTTCAGAAAATGGTTTCATTTGCGCACATGCCTCGCCACGTTCATCTTTTATCCCGCGAGTATCGACCCCGTACCGTGCCCGTGTTTGCTGAAAGTCGCCCAAATCTTCCTAGCCCTCCTGCGGAAAATGTTCCGCTAGTGCCTGGCTGGAATGCTTTGGCCCTCAGGACCGACCAGTCATTGGTTCGGCCGAGGCTTCGACGTGCAAAATCAAGTCGTGATATTGCGGAGGACGCTGTCTCGCATCTTGTGGGGATTGCTGCGGCTCTTGCGTCCTTGGAATCGGGCGTTTTTGTCGATCGTGCTTTCTTCGAGGGTTTACGAGAGAACATATCTACGGTCGATCCTGATACTGCCCACAACGCTTATGCGGCGATTGTGGAGCTTCAACCCGCCCCTCGCGAAGTGTATCGTGCAATGAACCACGTGGGGGCGGGTTCGGAGCCGATCTTGGAATCCATAGTACGGCAAGTTACCACTTCGCCTCTCCGTCGCCAGGGCCGGAAGGATTATATGCCTTCTCGTCTATTCTCCTACCGTGAATCCCGACGATAAGCGTGTCGTTTACATTCTCGGTAGCACGTCCCTAGTGAACGACCTGAGCTCGGAGGCTATTTACGCGATTCTTCCGTACTATGTGAACGATCCCACGCTTATTGGCATCTACGGCGGCCTGTTCAACGGTTTGGGTAGCGCGTTGAAGGTATTCTTTGGCTACCTCTCTGATCGCATCGGCGTTCGGAAGCCTTTGGTTATGCTGGGCTACGGGCTTTCCGCCCTGGCAAAAACTTTGATGGCTCTCGTTTTCCTGCCACTCCTGCCCGTCATGATCATACTCGATAGGTTGGGCAAGGGCATCCGTGACTCGCCCCGCGATGCAATCCTGGGCGCCCTTCGGGAAAGGGGCTATGCCTTTGGCATTCACCGCGCCATGGACACCACGGGGGCACTCTTGGGCACCCTTCTCGCTTACGTTCTTCTGAAGCACTTTGGGGGTAACTACCAGCTGGCCATGCTCATTGCAGGTGTTATCGGGTTCCTCACAATTATAATCCTCCTTCCCCTGCCCAAGTTCCGCGTGGAAGAGCAAAAGGAAGATTTTGTTTCCTCATTGGAACATCTTAGCTCGTCTGTCAAGCACTTCCTCCTTCCTGCAACCCTCTTCGGCGCAACCTTTGTTTCTCCAATGCTTTTTATCTCTGGGGCGAAGGATGAGCTGGCCTTCGGAGCCATTCTTCTCTATGCTCTCTATAACCTCTTCTACGTCCTCTCTTCGCTCTACCTCGGCAAGCGCTCCGACGTGTTGGGCAGAAAGCGGGTGATCGTGCTCGGTGCTGTCTCTGCTGCCCTTGCCTTTGTGTCTATGTATGTGGCTACCTTTTTGAACTCCTGGCTGCTTTATTCTGTTTCCTTCGTCCTCTATGGCATTGGTATCGGTGCGTTCCTGCCCGCCGCCTTTGCCCACGTAGGGGATATCGCCAAGGCGAAGGGCACAGCCATGGGCGCGTTCCAAACGGTCTTCGGTTTGGCAGTCCTCATCTCCTCGTCCGTCTTCGGCTACCTGATGGGTGTGTTCGGTAATGTAATCTTCCTTGGCTACGCTCTTGTTCCAATCCTTGCGGTGCTGTTGGTTTAACGGACTTCTCCATACTCCTTTACCTGAATGAAATCAATGTGCCCGTCAGCGTTTCTGTCGAAGCCCTGGACAATCCAGTAGAACTCCTTGTCAGCTCTGTAATTGGCGAGGAGCTGCTCCCAATGGTTGGACAGGGCGATCACTGCAGCCTTCGTTCCAATTGCCCGCACGCCGGCCAGCAGTATTACCCAGTTCTCCTCGTTGTAGGGGTTCCTGAATTTCGCCACAAGGCCGTAGTTGTCGTCTCCGTAGATGTCCTTCTTGCCTTTTATCATCCACGGGTTGTCCACGTCGAAGAAGATCTTTCTCTGGTCAAGGAGTTCCCAAGTGGCCGTGTTCGCCGCAGGCCCGCCGAGGAGGATCAGATTCTTGTCCAACAGGCGTTCTGCACGCACGTCTGTATCAACCATCACTGGAAAGTCATCAAAGCCGAAGAACTGGCCGAGGAAAAGCCCGAGAACGCCCACGTAATGCCCATCCCTTGCTCTCTGCATGAATGCGCCATGGGGATCCGGGGCACCCACCACGATGTTTGCTCTTAGCTTTCCACCCTCTGCCAGTGGTTCGAAGAATGTTTCGATCATGCCCGGTGTTGTTTTTCCTCTGTATGGCTTGCCCTCGCGGAGAACATACCCGAATGAATCCGTGTTCAGCGCGTAAAGCTTTCTCTCACCGTAGATTACAGATACAATGCCCGAT
>JALTCQ010000011.1 GCA_027074515.1 Microcaldota archaeon
CGACAGATTGGTGCTCGAACGGATCCCAAAGTTCAGGGAAATTCTTGAAACGGCCCCACCAAACAAAACGGCATACCTGCTTCGACATATGCTTCATGGTCAGCTAGCACAGTTTGGACCGACGCTCGTGGACGCCATATACGAAGAAAAAGACATAAACAAGCGTGTTGGACAGGTAAGCTATCTACTAAAGGTGGCAAGAAATCTTTCAGAATCTGAGAATCCTGACGAACTGCTAAAAAGGAAAGTACGACTAAAATATGGAAGTAAACAGCTGAAAGACCTGATATTAATGGGGCTATCAAAGAAATGGGCCAGATCCGCAGCATTGAGAGCGATAGAGCGAGAGATAAAAAGGAGGAAACGCCAGTGAAGATGGTCTTCCTCGTTCGCACGGATCTGGGCATGGAAAAGGGCAAGATAGCAGCACAGGTAGCCCACGCAGCGGTGGAGCTCTACAAGAAGGCAGAACACAGATGTCCAGATAAACTGAGGGCTTGGGAGAGTGAGGGGGCAAAAAAGGTGGTTCTAAAGGTAGGATCCGAGTCAGAGCTGCTCGAATACTTCAGAAGGTACGCCAATGATTTCTGCTCCGCCATTATTCGCGACGCCGGGCGCACGCAGATTGCACCGGGAACGATAACGGTGGCTGGATTCGGCCCAGACGAGGACGAGAAGCTTGACAGGGCATTCGGTCACCTAAAACTCCTCTAACCGTTCCCTAACAGCAGAGTAAAACTCGCGTAGAACAGGGAGCGCAGTTCCTAGAAGAGAAGCAGCACGAACGGGGTTGTCCACCTCGCCAGAGTTCAGCACACGATTAAGATGAACGAGCTGGGCAGCAACGCGGGGGCGCTCAGACAGGATGGTACGAACGCCCTCTTCCCAAGTTCTGCCAAACTCGGAGGCGATGTAGCGAACGTCTGCCATGGCATCCCTGAGAACTTCCATTGTGAGCACGTAAAAAGAGTTCATGGGAAAACTATCAGCCTGCATCTCGCGAAGCGCGTTTATGAGGAGGTACAGGTGCTTAAGATGTTTGAGCACGCCAAAAAGGGGGCAGAAGATGTATAAAAATGTGCCCGCCCCCGCAGACCGGCACCCATCGAACCGGCTTACGTACCGGCGCTCGTGCCGGCAGGACGTGGGGCAGGCGGTCAGCCTAATCCCGGATCATCATACTTCAGCTCCCGGGGTCTCGTCATCCCGTATTAAAATCCCGAAAGGCAAAATAAGTATGTGGAGCTTGTAGTTCAGGACGTCACGAAACGCTTTGAAAAGGGAGGAAAGACGATCACGGCTCTTGGCCGCGTCAGCTTCTCCGCGGACCGGCCACAGGTTATTGGCCTCGTGGGGCTGAACGGAGCAGGCAAGACAACGCTAATAAACATCATCGCAGGAGTCCTCATACCCGACGAAGGCGCGGCAAGGATAAACGGTGAGGAAACATGGAGGCGCCCTGCGAAAATGGTTGCATACCCTTTTGTACCCTATGACGATCCAAGGATGCCCGTGAAGGACACGGTCAAAATTCTAGAGCTCTTCTACGGCGAAGGAGACTGGCAGAAATACGTGGATCTTCTGGAGTTACGGAAAGAGTGGAACACAGAAAAACAGAGACTGTCAACGGGTTGGACGCAGAGAATACTTGCACTATCCGCGCTAGGCCAGAGCAAGCCAGTAATCCTGTTGGATGAGATAACAAACGGGCTGGACGTCACCACCGCAGACGTAGTTCTTGATGCCATGAAATCAAAGGGGAAGAAGAGCATTGTGGTGTTCGCATCACACATATTCAACCACGTAGAGCGAGTAGCCGACAGGATAATCATCATACACGGCGGAAAGGTGCTGAAGGACGCACCGCTAAAAGAACTAACAGCAGAGAAGTCGCTGGAAGATGTGTTCAGGGAGCTGATACGAAATGGACTGTAAACGCGCGTGGGGACAATTCCTTGTGGGGCTGTGGACCTGGAAAATCCAGTTCAAAAAGTACAAAACGTACACGATCATCAACGAGATCATTGGCCCACTCATAGGCGGGACCATTGCAATCCTTATGGGAAACTTCGTTGGATCTGTGATGTACGCTGGAAAAGAGGTTCCATACGCCGTGTTCATAATGGTGGGCACAACGGCGAGCTTCATATATGATACTCTCATAAGAATGTTCCAAGTAACGTCATACGGATCAAGGAAAGCGATGCTCTTCACTGAACACCCATTAATTCTTCCCATTAGCAGGACGTTCTGGCTCTTCGTATTCGCAACGCTCCAGCTCGCATTCTGGGCTCTTCCCGTGGTTATTGCGTATCACGTGCCCATGGAGTATCCCGTCATAGCGTATGTGGTTGCAAACGTGTCCATGCTCCCGACGCTAGCAGCGCTGGGAATACTTCTCACAGCAATTGGCTTCAGAATAAGGGGAAGAGATCTCTACGCCATGTCATCCATAACCATGCGGATACTGCGCCTCGTTGTGCCCGTAAGCTTCGGGATCAGCGCGTACGGTCCGCTAAGAAACGCAATGGCGTGGATACCCACTGTTGCTGCAATGGAAGGAACAAGACGCTACGTGTTCGGGATTCCAGGAAGCGAGAAGCTGCTCGCGTACGCCCTCGTCTCCGGAGGGCTCGTATTCATGGCGTCGTACTACATATTCAAGAGAATGATGTACGTCGCGCGGAAGAAAGGCTGGATCATGCTGCAATAAAACCATTCCCGCGCAAATAGTAACGTGCCCAGGAAAACGAAGAACCCAGAGAAGCGGGTGCTAAAAATCTTCCGAGATGCAGATGTTCTTCTGGAAGTTCTTGACGCAAGGTTTCCGGACCTAACACGGCTGCCCAGCTATGAAAAGCTGGTAGAAAAAATGGGAAAGCCACTCATATATGTGCTAACGAAGGCAGATCTCGTGTCCAAGGAATGGGCAGAGGACTGGAAGAAAATACTGGAAAGAAAAGGCCATCCTGCCGTGTTCGTCTCCGCAAAGAAGCGCTGGGGAACGAGAATCCTGAGGAACACCATCAAGAACGTGGCACCAAAGTTCCCTGTACTTGTAGGGGTTTTTGGCTATGCAAACGTGGGCAAATCGTCCCTGATAAACATCCTGAAGGGAAAAACGGCGGCACAGGCCGCACCAGTTCCAGGATGGACAAAGGGCGAGCAGATCGTGAAGATATCGCGAAAGATATACCTTATCGATACGCCTGGAATCATACCCATGCGCGATCCGACGAAACTGGTGCTCATTGGCTCATACGATCCGCATAGGATGGACGACCCTGAGCTGGCAGGAACGATACTGATCCGCATGCTCAACCAGATGGATCCAGAGGCGTTCCCGGGCACGCTGGACGAGTACGCCGAGGAAAAGAAGTTCCTGCTCAAGGGCGGC
>JALTCQ010000012.1 GCA_027074515.1 Microcaldota archaeon
GCAGGACAGCTTAGAAAGTGGGCAAACACGGACATGATCAAAGTGATCACCGGACCAAGAAGGGCAGGAAAATCATGGCTGGCAATACGGGAAACTGGCGAGAACGCGATATACGTGAACTTTGATGATGAACGGCTCATAGGAGAAGAGTTCGACAAGATACTACGTACTGCAGAGGATGTGTATGGAAGAAAGAAAACGATAGTGCTGGACGAGGTTCAAAACGTAGAAAACTGGCAGCTAGTGGTAAACCGCCTCCAAAGGCAGGGCAGGAACGTCATAATAACGGGGTCCAATAGCAAACTGCTCAGTTCAGAACTGGCCACATACTTGACGGGAAGGTTCGCAGAGATACGTGTGCTTCCGTTCTCATACAGGGAGTTCCTGCAGGCAAAGAGAGATGAACCGTGCGCTGCATCACTGGAGGAATACCTGAGGATAGGGGGATTCCCAGAAGTGGTAGTGAAGAAATACGATGCACAGGAGTATGCCGCGCTTCTCCTGGATGCAGGGATTGTAAAAGACGTTGTAATGAGGTACCGCGTTAGATATCCTGAAGCTGTGCGAGCAATGGCCAGATTCGCAGGAAAGCACGCAGGGAAAGTGATTAGCATCCGCGGGCTCGCCACGGCAGCAGATATTGGGAGCCCGCACACTGCAAAGAAGTATCTGACGTATTTGGAATCAGCTTTCCTTTTCGCGAAAATACCGCAGCACACCAAAGAAAAGCATGTAGAACGGGCGCCGGTGAAGGTGTACCCTATAGACACCGCATTTCTTCACGTGTTCGCAAGCCCCGAAGAAAGGAAAGGCGTAGCCCTGGAAACGGCCGTGTTCTTAGAGCTGTTACACGAAAAGAAAAGTCACCAGGAAATACGATTCTGGAAAAGCAAAGCGGGGCGTGAGGTGGACTTCATAATCCTCGAAAACGGCGTTCCAAAAATTGCCATTCAGGCAAGTTACGACTTAAACGAGGCAAAAACCAGAGAACTAAAAGCGCTTGAAGATGCAAAAAAAGAGTTGGGAATAGATACCGCCATTATCGTCACCATGACGCCGGAAGCTACGAGGGGCGCAGAAGTGGTAGCTGCGTGGGACTTTGTTTACGATCCGAGCAAGTACGTATGAATACAATTGGCCAAAAACTATGCGAAAATGTGCAGTTTACCCGCGGCGATGCACGCCAACGTCAAAAACAACAAGGGCTGAGAGTCCAAGAAAATATGGAGCAGCTAAGAAAAGCTTGTAATGAAAGCTTGTGTGTGGGCAAGCAAAAACGTGATAGAGCAAGGGAAGCAAAGAGACAAGGACAAGAATGTTGAGCGCGATTAGAACAAAACGGTTGCTGCAGGCGAGAGAACAGAATGCGAGGAAAATCGTAGTAAAAATCGCCAGCAACAAAGACCCAGATGATGGTAAGTCCTCTAGCGAGCGGGGGAGACGAAAAGTGAGCAGAGCGAGGGCGAACACGGAAAGCAGAAAAGCAAGGCAGGAACGCAAGTCATCGCCTCCGAAGCAGGGAAACGAGTTCCACGTGGGGGGTGTGGGGGAACATATCCAGTCCGTGGACGGCGTCCAGGGAGTAGGACGAAGAAAGGATTTCCAGATCGCGCTTGAAGGTCTTCGGGTTGCAGGAAACGTAAACGACGGTTTCTGGTCCGGACTCGGCGAGGCGGCGGACAAGTTTGGGATGTAGTCCTGCGCGGGGTGGATCAAGGATGGCCGTGTCGTAGGCGGAAAGGTCTGAAACGTCTGAATCCTTGCCAACAATGAAGTCTGCTGAAACGTTGTTGAGTTCTGCGTTCTTTCGGGCGAGGTCCACGGAGAAAGGATTTATCTCAATGCCAGATACGGTAAATCCACGCTTGGCGAGGTAGATGGAGAAGGTTCCGACACCGGAGTAGAGGTCCAGGATCTTGGATCCAGTAGCGTATTCGGAAACCAGGGAGACTAGGCGTTCCGCCTGATAGGTGTTGGTCTGGAAGAATGAATTTGGGTGAATGAGGTAGAGCACATCGTTCAGCCGCTCCGTGATATACTCTTTGCCCCAGAAACGGACAGGATCGCCGTAGGAGACGTCGGAGAGAGAAGAGTTGACAGAATGGTAAATAGAGTCGGCGGAGAAGTAGGGTGTGGGGTCCGGAAGCTCTCCCTCAGTGGTAACGAGGTTGACCATGAACTCCCCCGTGTTCTTACCCTCGCGCAGGACAATGTAGCGGAGAAAGCCCTTGTGTGTTTTCAGATCATATGGTTCAAGCTTGTTTTCTGCCATGAATTCACGGAGGGCGGAGGTAGTTTTTCCTGCACGCGGGCCGAAGACGGGACAGTCTTGCAGGTCGAAAACGCGCCACCAAGTACCGAAATAGCGGAAGCCGATACAAGCAGGTGTGATCACGACGTCTATCCTGTTCCTATGGCCAAAGATCTTTGGAGATGGAAGAACGTCAACGGAGAAGCCAAGAAGACGTTCTAGTTTATCCTCCTTGAAGCGGATCTGGTCTGAATACGCTATGTGCTGGAGCCGACAGCCACCGCAGATGCCGTAATGCGGGCATTTCGGCTCAACGCGGTCGGGCGAAGGAGAAACGATGTCAAAATCGAAGGCGAGGTAGTATTTCTTCTTTCGCTGGTATCGTTTTATTTCCACAGTCTCGCCGGGCAGAGTGTAGGGCACCCTGAAGCGTCCTGCAACGCCGAGGCCATCATCGTCCAGCCGCTCGATAGTTACGCGAAGAACATTCTCCACCATGTTGCTCATTTATATGGGGAGCGAAGCAATTAACTATATGAGCACGGACGCGGCAATTGTGGAAGCAATAAGAAAAGAAGTGCGTGCAGTTGTAAGAGAGGAGCTGGTGCACTTTCTGCTGGAACTCAGGCCGTATGTAACAGACGAGGAGATGCAAGAGATAGAAAACAAGCTGGGGAACCCGGAAAAATACCGCAAAGAAGATTTTGAGGAGGTCAGGCTTTGACTTGGCGCATTTTGATGCACAAGCGAGCCAAGCAAGAGATTCAAGATCTGGAAGACAGAATGCGAGAAAGGATGTGGAACACACTACGCAGGCTGAAAGACGCCGTTGAACGTGGGGCAGTAGCAGAGCTCGACATCAAAAAGCTAAAAGGCAAGTGGGGTGGTTTCTACAGGCTAAGAGCTGGCAGATATAGACTAATCTTCAAAATGAACTGGGAACGGCAAGAAATTTGGATCTATGCTGTTGTAAAAAGAGAGAATGCGTACTAGCATCACCTATTTATGAACTTACGTAGTAGTGCTTTTGTGCTGATCGGCGGGATAGACGAGGCAGGAAGAGGGCCAGTGGTAGGCCCAATGGTCATGGTCATCGCGGTCACGGACGAAGACGGCATAGAAGCGCTCAAGAGAATCGGCGTGAA
>JALTCQ010000013.1 GCA_027074515.1 Microcaldota archaeon
CTCCCACTCCTCCAGGGTGTGTATGATGTCTTCGAGGGAATAGTCGTCGCCGTACTCCTTCTTCACGTGTTCCAAGACCTTCTCAAGGAGCATACCTGACGGAGAGAAGCGGTCCACTCCGAAGGTAAGCGCCCAGTCCTCAACGGTGAGCATAGATGGCTTTATGGAGAAGAGGTCATCGTAAGTGCCCTTGGGAACGTCCTTGGCGGCACCAACAGGAATGAATATGCGCACATTTTCATATCCCCTCGGTGTCAGGCCCCAAGACGTTAGAGCGCGGATTTCGTCGGTCTGACGGTTCGGCAGGCGCATGGACCAGTAAATACCTACGGGATCTATGACGATGGTACCCACATAGGGGTTCTTCTCTGCCAGCTCCTCAACAAAAACACCGAGCGTGTAGGATTTACCAGAACCACGCGCGCCCGCCACGAAAATGACGTGTGGGTAAAGGGCATCCACGTAAACATCCCAGCCCTTGAAGGGTCCGTCCTCCTCAACCCTTCCTATATGAAGGGCGCCCCTAAAGCCCTCGCGGGAATACAAAGAAGCCTTCCTTCCAAGCAAAACCCGTCTCGTCTCCGGATCGTGAAGAACGTTGAGCTCCTCCATGACAATCACTCCATGAACGCGTCAAGGGTCGTCTGATCCCGTACGCCGGCGGTGCGTATATCCTTCTCCTCCCGGTCCGACAGTTTTCGCCCGATTTGGCTCAGTAACGCCTTGGCAGTCTTCGGACCTATCAGCTCCGCCAGCACGCGGGGGTCGGCCTCCGCGATATCATGAACACTATGAAATCCAGCATTATAAAGCTTCCTTGCACGTACCCGACCGATGCCTTTTAGCCTCACGAGTGGCAGCAGCTCCTCCTTCACGCCGTAGTGCACCCGCTCCTGGAAAATCCTGGCGAATTTGACCACCCGTTTGGCGTCCAGAAGCTTTGCGATCTCCTCCAGCGCATAGAAGAGCCATTCCGCATTACTCACGTATGCCCGAAGGATGCCAGGAGAGACGTCGTAGCTTTCAAGGATCTTGTCCTCTGTGGTCTCGTTGATCCACTCGCGGAGAATGAGGAGTAGCTTCAGCTTGTTCAGGAAGAGGAAGTCGTCAAACTCGTAGGAATAAAGATCGATCCCCAGCTCCGCCGCGATCTCCTCCGCCACCTGCCAGTAGTAGCCCTCCTGACTGCGAGGGACGGATGGGTATGGCCGCATCTCCTGCGTATCCACAACGAGGTAGAGGAAAGGCGTTTCTCCGAAGCGTGGGCTGTGAATGAAGTCCACGAAACCCTTTGCAGTGTACGGATCTATGTAGAGCTGTGCTACCCTCCTCCCGAGATCGGTTGGCCTCAGATCGTCGCCAGGGTAGACGAAGCCGTTCTTCACGAGCCATTGGAGGATCTCGTCCAGCTTCGCCTCAACAGCAGAGACGTCACCGTACTGGAATGCGTAGAAGCTACGGGCAAAGAAGGAGTGGAGGGAATCGCGAGAACGAGTGACCCGTGTCGCAATGAGGGAGAGGGTGTGGAAGCGTAGAGCTGGCTCGACCCCCAGACGCGAGTAAATGTTCTCAGGAGCGCCAAAAATATACTGTTCCATTAGCGAGTCCACTTGTGAAAGATCCCTGGCAAGGATAACCGCTTCCCCATGATCATCATATTTTGGTCGCCCTGCCCGCCCGGCCATCTGCTTATACTCGCGCACGAGGATGTCCTCGTAGCCCCTACCGCCATATCGCTTCACGGAATGGACGAGAACGCGGTATGCAGGAAGGTTTACGCCTGCAGCAAGGGTGGGCGTGGCCGCGATGACGAGGATGTCCCCTCTTCGAAACGCATTCTCCACCGCCTCCCGTTGGGCAGACACGAGACCCGCATGATGGAACGCAACGCCGTGAAGGACGTCTTCAGTCAGCTCCTTGCATTGAGCAGTGGGGCTCTCAAGCGCGTGGAGGATCTTGTCAGAAATCTGGCGTAGGCGACCCTTGCGCCTCGCGTAACGGGCAACGAGCCTCCTGAGACGCCGAGCAATGCTCTCCGCGTTCTTGCGCGTGTTGGCGAATATGAGTACCTGCTTCCCCATCTTTAGTGTATCCTCTACGAAGGCGGAAAGGTCATCCTTCAAGTCCGAATCCAGTTCCAGAGATGTCCCATCGGCAAAGAGAACCGTCTTATCGTAGAGAACACCCTCCTTCAACGTAACAGGTCTCCAATCGGACTGCACGAGCTCCGCGCCCAACCACTTAGCCAGTTCCGCCGCATTGGGTATGGTAGCAGAGAGGGCAAGGATCTGAGCAGAGTGGAAGGCGAGGAAACGGGTCAGGAGCACCTCTATGGTTGGCCCCCTGTCCGAATCAAGCTCGTGCACCTCGTCAACAACGAGAAGACCAACATCCGCCAGCCAGGGAGCCCCGTGGCGCAATAGCGAGTCCAGCTTCTCATAAACCGTGAAAATGACATCGTAATCCTTTGCCCAGCTGTCAGCCGAGTCAAAATCCCCAGTGGATATGGCCACGCGAAGCTCCGGATACTTCTCCTTGAATTCGCGGTAATGTTCAGACGTTAGAGCGCGAAGGGGGGAGACATAAATGGCTTTTTTACCCTTACGGACCGTGGAAATCATTCCAATCTCCGCGATGAGAGTTTTTCCCGATGCGGTTGGTGAGGATACAACGATGTTCTTCCCATCAAGAAGTCCAGATTCCACGGCCTTTTCCTGCACAGGGTTCAGAGAATCGAATCCGTTGCGCTCAAGGACAAAGGAAACGACGTCATCCACTACATCCACCTTTTCAGAAGAGAGAGGCGCGTGATTTGAGCATCCAGATCGGCAATTTTCCTCCGTAAGAGCTCCATACGCTTGTTAACCACGTCCTTCCGGGTAGACTGGGCTGATTCAGAAATTGCACCGAAGGCACGGCTCTTGTAAATGGGAGAGTTGTCCAAGGCGTCCAGAACACGCTTGCGGTAGTCCGGGTTGTCCATGAACTGTTCTATAATCTTCCTCGTGCGTTTATCGAGAAAGTGCTTCCACGTGAAGCCCAGTTTGTTGAAAGCGTCGCGGTACTTCCTGTCCGTGAGCATTTTCATGCTGTGCTTTATGTAAAGCGGGTCAAAGGCGAGTCGAACCGGTGCGAGCTCCCGGTCAAGGCTTTGAAGCCTAGCAAGCTCCTTCGCGTAGTAGGTTCGCTGTTTCCGCAACTGGGCGATGCGCTGATCCACGATTTCCTTCGTGGGATACACGACACGGAGTTTATCGCCGTCATCAACCTTCAGAATCCCGCCGGACTTGATGTAGTCTCTCAGCGCTGCAACATCTGGCCGATCCGCATTCTCTCGCAAGAACGGGAACTTCTCGACGAGTGCATCCCACGACGTAACGAGC
>JALTCQ010000014.1 GCA_027074515.1 Microcaldota archaeon
TGGAGCACTACAAGTTCGGCTGGACCGTGACGATTCCGCACAACTGGAGACACAGCCCGTCGTTCTACGACAGAATACTGGAGAACAGGAAGAGGAACATGCACACGCTGGCGCTCCTGGACGTGGGCGAAAATCCGATGACAATACCTCAAGCGCTGGAAGCTCTGGAATTCTGGGCGGAGCGCGAAGGGCGAAACTGGGAGTACATGGTGGGCATCGCACGGGCGGCCCACGAGGATGAGAAGATAGTGTTTGGGAAGCCTGAAGACCTGCTAAGCGTGAAGTGGCCAGACCCGCCCCACAGCTTGGTGATCCTGGGGAAAATGCACCCAGTGGAAGAGGATGCGGTGAGGAGGTTTACCCTTGGAAGGCGTTAGGGAGAAATACGAGCGATACGTAAAGATAACGGAAAAGGCGCTCAGCAGAGTGAAGATAACGAGCGGGACGGGACAGAAACTCATAGACATGTGTATGAGGTACGTGGAAGACTCCAAATACTTTGCAGAACAGGGAGATTATGCCACGGCCTTGGCTGCGATCTCCTACGCGCACGCGTGGATAGACGTGGGAACATACCTTGGCTTCTTAAAGGGAGACGACGACCAATTATTCATACTGGGGGATTGACATGCTCAGCGCAAGATACAGGCACGTGTTCAAGCCGTTCTTCGAAAGAATAGCAAAGTACGTGGGGGTCCACCCGAACGTTGTCACGCTCACATCCCTTGCCTTCGCAGGTCTGGCCGCTTGGTACTTCGCGCAGGCAGACTGGCTCCTCGGAAGCGTAATGGCCGCGATAGCAGGGATCTTGGACGCGCTGGACGGCGCAGTGGCAAGGTATTGGAAACGGGAGAGCAAGTGGGGAGCGTACCTGGACGCCATGACCGACAGGTTCGTCGAAGCACTCATACTCTTCGGCGTGGGCTGGGGCACCGGATTCTGGGCGCCGGTATACATAATCATGTTCGCATCCATCATGATCTCCTACGCAAAGGCACGGGCCGCCATGGAAACACCTGTAGACAACATCAACTGGCCGGATTTATTTGAAAGAGCGGAGCGGCTCATACTAATCATCGTGGGCATACCCATCGCAGCCGCGATACGCACGCCCGAGATGGACTGGCTCTACATATACCTGTGGATCCTTGCTCTGCTCTACCTCTGTGTGGGCGTTCCCCAGAGGATGCATAGGGTGAGAAAAAAGTTGGCGGGGACGTGATATGTTCGGCGGAAACATATATGGAGCCGCAGAGCGCAGGAAAAAGATTTACCTGGTAGCCCTTGCAATAACGGTGCTCGCCGCGCTTGTTTTCGCCTGGAAAGCCATTCCAAGATCCCCCATAAGCACGTCATGGGACACCAGCAGCATAAAACCGGGAGATTCAGCGATACTGCGCGTAACAGTCACGAACAACACGGACAAGGTCGTGGAAAACGTCATTGTGTACGTAGAACCCGTATCAAAGTTCCTACGGGTGTACTCGCAGCAGAGCTTGGATAACAACACGGAAGGTCCAAGCATCTTCATCATCCCTTCCCTCGCGCCGGGTGACCACGCCGTTGCGACGTACCTCGTAACAGCAAGCAGAACGGCGTATGCAGGAGATCATAGCGTTATCGTCAGCGTGGCAATGCCTGGAGCGACGTACCAGCGCTTCGCAAAGATCCGGGTGATGTAATGCGCCTCCGCTGGGACTACGTGGCTGTAACGCTCATAGTGCTCGTGGCCCTGGCAATAGGAATGTATGCTGTGGCTCATCCCCATCAAACGAAGGAGATCATAATAAAATGGGGCTATGTGGGGTTGTTCCTGGCTGTTCTCATAACAAACGCGACACTCTTCATCGGAATCCCCACGCCAACGTATATCCTCATCGCGGTTGCCCTGAGCATGAACCCTTTGATCGTTTCCCTCGTTGCAGCAGCGGGGAGTGCCATAGGCGAGAGCACGGGCTACTTCATCGGTCTGGGGAGCAAGAAGGTGCTGGAGCGAAAATACAAGGAGTTCTACGACAAGTGGGGGCCCCTCTTCGACAAGTATAGCTTCATGACGGTGCTCACCATCGCCGCGCTCCCAGTCCCCCCAGACGACTTCGCGGGGCTGCTGGCAGGAAGCGTGGGCTACAACTACTGGAAATTCTTGCTTGCAACGTTCCTCGGGAAGTTCCTGAAGTACGGGGCCACAGCGATGCTCGCAGTGGCTGGAATACGCGTTGCAGGTCAGGAATGGGGATAATCCTTCCAGAACTCCTTCAAGTAGACCTCGGGCATATCCGTAACAACGGCGTCAAAATCACGGGGAAACGCCTTCTTGTAGTTCTTCCACGTGTAGCGTTCATCCAGAAACACGACAACACCCCTGTCGTTCTCCGACCGAATAACCCTACCCGCCGCCTGCAATGCCTTCGCGATCGCCGGCTGAATGTAGGCGTAAAACCAGCCCCTCCCAAACTTCTTCTCGTAATAATCGATCATCGCACGGATCTCCAGGTTCATCTCGGCAAGGGGAATGCCCACGATTATCGCACCAAGAAGGTCCTGGCCCGGGAAGTCCACGCCCTCTGAAAGGGAGCCCCCCGCAACGGCAAGAAGCACGGCACGGCGGTCCTTATTAGCCCGGAAGGCTGAAAGCATCTGAGCAACATCAGAAGGGTTCATATCGCTGCGCTGGATGAAAACGGGTCTGTCAGAGATGTCCAAGAAGGGCAAGGTTGACGAAAGAAAATCGTAAGATGGGAAAAACACTGCCACGTTGCCAGGGATGTGATCAAGGATTCTCCTGATGATGCGCGCAATCTTCTGGAAGTGCTCTGGCGTCCTGTGGCTGTACCTGGTGGTAACGGTTGGCACGATGATGTTCAAACGGTTGTGCGACTGGAAAGGCGACTGGTACTCGCGTATGATCGTGCGGTGCGGATCCATGCCCAGAACGTCCCGGTACATCTCTCCTGGCGTGAGGGTACCGGAAACGAGAATTGCGGAGTGAAGCGCATCAAATATGTCCTTGGTCACGTAGGCGGGATCCAGTGCCTTGCGGACAACGGAGACGACGTCACTGCTTCTCCAGCGGTGGATGTAGTGCAAGAAGGGTCCGTCTCCATCGTCCCATCCATTCAAGAATCGGGCCACTCGGAGGAGCGCACTCTTTCCCTTGCCCGTAAGTTCCAAATACTCCCTGCCAAGATCCTCCAACTGATCCGCAAAGTCTGAGAAGTTCACGTCGAGCCAGCCGTAGAGGTCGCCGTGCTGGATTGCCTGCTGCTCCCCGGGTTTCAGATCCAGGGAAAGGAGTTCCTCCTCGAAATCCAGAAGGATCTTGTGCACCTCCGG
>JALTCQ010000015.1 GCA_027074515.1 Microcaldota archaeon
CGGGAGAAAAACTCAAGGAGGACGTCGGGACGCTTGCCAGGGACCCAACCAATCCCCGTGACCGCAAGTCTCTCGCCGTTCGGGCCTTCAAAAACAACGGAATTCTTGTGGAGGTAGATGAGACGGTGCGCACGCTCAAGGAGAAGAACGGGATGTGAGTTCAGGTCACCACCCACGTCGTGGTTTCCCCTAATTGCAACTACGGGCGTGCCGAAGAAGGTGCCGACCTTTTTCGTCCCACCAACCACGCGAACGGCGGAGGGGTAGCGCCGAGGGACGTCAAATATATCCAGTGCACGCATGAACAACTCGGTCCCAAAGCGAGGACGATCAAATATATCCCCTGCGACGAGGATAACGTCCGCCCGCTCAGCAGCAAGCTTCATTGCAGCCTCCGCATTGCGAAAAGAGTCCTCCTTGCACGGGTCTGAGCTATGCTGCGAGTATCCGAAGCCCAGGTGCAGGTCTGCAAGAAGAGCTACCTTCACGTAAGGAAAGGGTGGAAGGCGTTTAAATCGCTGCACCCATGTGAGAATATGCGCGTGTTTCCAGAGGTTCGGAGAATACCATACATGGACGTGCTAAAACACGTTATATTCGGCTTTCTGCTGCTAATAGGGCTTGCGCTACCGATCTACGTTGTGATGGGTGGACTCCCGTCAAACATCTGGATCGTAGCGTTGGGCGTGCTCGTGTTCATGTATATCGACGTGACAGGAATAGATGGTGGGGCGGTGTACGCTCTGGCAAGACTCATAGGAAGCAACGCAGACTATGACGACCACGTATCATACGTAGCACGATGGAAGCCATATGTTTTTGCACTACAAGCCATCGGAATAGTGGTTGCAGCGATTAATGCATTCTGGGGGATTACGATGTACTACACGTTCATCGCGGTGGAACTCGTGTACTTTGGGGCGACGTTCAGGCTCGTGCACCGCTTCGATTGGAAAAGAACTGCAATCATGCTACTGGCAATCATCTTGGTAATGGTTCCCACATTCCTGACGTCTGCAAACACTACGACGATGATCGAACTGGCGAAGGGAAGAATAAAAGGGGCAGGGCTATTGTGATAACATGTACGTCTGGCTGGAATACCTTCTAGCGTACCTCTATGGCTCCATCCCATTCTCCTACATCGTGGCGAAGTTCTGGGGCCGCGACGTGAGTGAAGAAGGCTCGAAGAACGTGGGTGCGTCCAACGTAGCCCTGGTCACGGGAAGCACCACCGCATTTCTTCTCGCGCTGATACTGGACATGAGCAAGGGCGTGATTCCCTCACTCATCTGGGGCCCAGTGGCCGGCGCGTGGGGCATTGTGGGGCACGTATTCTCCTTCTGGCTGATCATATCCAAGTTCCGCTTCAGAAGAATCCGCTCCGGACTGGGCATGGCCGCAACGATAGGCTGGCTCCTCGTGAATACATGGCAGATGGCCGTGATCGCGCTGCTTATCTTCGCGTTCTTCTACATAATAATGAATCCAACAGACTGGCGCAAGGAAGGAATATATACGTGGTACGCCATTCAGGAGGGCAACATAGAAACAGTGTTTACCCTCGGCGCCGGTGCAGTGCTGTACATCCTGCTCTTCAATCCGCCCGAGCAAATACTGGAGGCGATTGCAATTATACTTGTAGCAGTCTTCTACGCCTACGCGCGAGTGATTAGAGAGCAATTACAGTACTTCTGGGACTGGAAGAAGAGCGAAGAGTTCCTGAAAAGCGTGCAGGAAAAGTAGAAAGAGCCGGGGGTGGGATTCGAACCCACGTAAATCGGATCTGCAGTCCGACGCGTAGCCGCTCCGCCACCCCGGCACTCAGCCGCCATCCCGGCTGGCGTGACAACAGGGGTTGCACCCCCTGTACCCCTGCGTGCTGCACATGGCAGCACATTGTGCGTCCGATCGTGGATCGGACCCGCGGCTCGCCAGCCGCGTACCGGCTGACATAGATAGGATTGTGGGGAGAGTTAAAAAGAATAAGGTCAGAGGTTATTGTTCTTCACGAATTCTTGGACGGAAATGCGCCTGTTGTCTTGCCTTCCTGAAAAGAGCTCTAACGTAATCGGAATCAAACGCTGCGATAGGAAGGCCCTCCTCTGGATGGACTGTAGCCAAGACTGGCGTGCCATGGATCTCTCGCGAGTACGGTTCGAGATGGAACTCCTCAACGCCATCTCTCACGTGATAGTCCAGAACGAAGACGCGCGGCATGGGCAAGAACATCCCTCTGTGCGCGGAATCTTCTTGGAGGAGCTTGTTGGCAAAATAGGGGTCTGGATATTCGGGAACGCCAGGAATCTGATACTCGGGGCGGCGAGTGGCGACACGTTCCAGAGCGTAGGACTCAAAGGTCTTCAGATCGCGCTCAGAAAGAGAGTCCGATGATAGCGCCTTTTCAAGAAGGGTTAGCCCAAAAACACCGTATGGTGTGTGCGCGCCTTCTCTGGCGATCCCTTTCGCAGCACTCCGCGACATCGGGATTGGATGTACGAGAACACGACCAGTAGAGAGCGTGTGAACAAGAAGGGCCACGTACCGACCGCTGGAATCAACACGGTGCAGAACGAGGTGCTGGCCAAAGGGAAGCCCACGATACCTGGCAGCGTAGTAGCCCATCAGCTCGCGAAGAACCGCGGCTGCAAGTTTTGGGAACTGCTCCCGGGTATAGTGAGGGTGCCTTGTGAGGTTCTTGGAGAGCACGAAGAGAAAAAGCACCGAAGAGCATATATTCGTTCGGCAGGGGACGGGCCCGCGGGGATTCGAACCCCGGACCTGCGGCTTAGAAGGCCGCCGCCATATCCAGACTAGGCTACGGGCCCAACCACAGCCGCCATCCCGGCTGGCGTGACGGTGAGTAGGGCATTCGCATCCGCTCAGCCCTACGCTCCATTGTGCGTCTGGTCGTGAGACCAGACCCGCGGCTCGCTGGCCGCGTACCGGCCAAGGGGCTGCGCCCCCGGTACCCCTGCGTGCTGCGCATGGCAGCACATTGTGTGGTCGGGTTGCTTGCAACCGGCCTCGCGGCAGCTGAGACCCAGTCCCAGTGCGCCTAACGTAGTCAGTGCGCAGCGCCGGCCGATGTAGCGGCCGGTACAAACAAAAGGGAAGAGTGCTTAAAACGCTTACACGAAGAAGCGAACCACGACGATCAGCGCTACGATCACAACGATCGCGATCACGATGGCCTGATCGATGGGTACGCCAAAGACCCCTGGCCTATGCTCCGTGGGCGTCACGGGGACGTTCACGTTGAGCTCCTCGGACTCGTTCCCAGCAGAGGCGGGGGCGCTGGTCGTATGAGTGTTCTTCGT
>JALTCQ010000016.1 GCA_027074515.1 Microcaldota archaeon
TGCTTGATGGCAGGGCAGATGTGGGCATAATTGCAAAGTACGAGGGCAACACGCCCTACTTTGAGATTGTTAGTTCACCGCTGCGGCCCACTGCCGCGACCCTCGTCAAGTCTGCCCTACAGCTGAGCTTACTGAACCTTGCTGGCCAGGCCGTGGGGGAGATGAGCACGTCCTTCCAGAAGGTGCTTTCAGGCTTGCGCAACGCGAGGGAGCAGCTTGTCACAATGGAGTCTTCCATGTCTGATTCCGAATCACGCATCCGTGACATTCAGAGGGGTCTCCCAGACGTTTTTGAGTTCCGCACCTACGTTGATGCGATGGGCTCGTACGAATCTAAGATCGACACGTATGTGGGGAAGATTGAGACGTATAGGTCCCGTATCAAGGGATACATCCGTGATCTCAGCGAGATTGAGTCGGATCTGGAGAAGGCGAAGCAGTCGGAGGATTCCTTGCGCGCGGATCTCCAGTCCAAGAAATCGGAGCTGGACTACGCATCCCAACAGATCCTTGCTGCGGAGAACGATCTGGACGCAGCTCTCCAGTACATTGACCAGAACAGCGAGGCATATAACTACGTGCGCAGCGCGCAGCAACGTCTGAATACAGTTAGATCCGCAGTAGATGACGCGAGGGACGCAGTGAACACCGCGATAGCATACCTTGACGACACCCCTATTGACCAATATCTTGCCAAGGTTCGCTCCACGAAGGCCAGTTTAGAGGAAACCTACGACGACTTGGGCGAGGTTGAAAATGATCTGCGAAGCATGAAGGCATCCATTGAAACCCAGCGTGCCCAGCTCTCGGATCAGTTAGACGACCTGGAGGCGAAGGAACGAGATGCCAACGCGAACATATCCTTGCTCATAAATGGTCTGGACGATGCAAAGCGCCGCTTGACCAGCACAGCCCTTGCGCTGAACTTCGGTCCGATCTCCCTGGAGCAGCTACCGCAGCTACGCTATCGTGAAGTTTTGCACCTTCCCAAGTCTGGAAGCAACTACTATCCCTTCATTATCGCCCTTGACGTCCTGATGGTGGGGCTTCTCCTTCCTGTGGTGATGCGGAGCCGAGAGAGGGACCAGGGGGTGGAGACGCGCCTTCGGGTGCTTCGTGTCTCGCCGTTCTCCATCGTGGTGGGCCGGTATATCATATATGTCTCTTTTGTGTTCTTACAGGCACTCATTGTTCTCCTCATTGGCGCTGCTGCGGGATACTTGCCGTATTCTTACGTTTCACAAGGTGTTGTCGCGCTTTTCTTCTCTACGATGTTCGTTGTCGCACTTGGGCTTATAGTTGCCTCTGCGATTTCTAACGTAGTTGTAGGCTTCATGACCGTGGTGCTCCTTGAGGTTATTTTCGTTCTTCTCTCTGGGCGGCTAGTGCCAATTGAGCTCATGTCTCCCACCATGCGCTTCATCGCGTCCACGTCTCCGCTCGCTGTGGTGTCTGCGTTTTTGGAAGCGTCAACGCTTGTGGGCTACGTTAGCCCGTTTTTGCTTACTGTTGTGCTTGGTTCGGCCATTGTTCTCGCTCTCGCGTCGGCAGCGCTTCTTTCGCGCCCCCAGCCAGAGTGAGTTATAAATCGGTTGTTTTGGGTTTCAAACCCGCGAGCCCATTATGTATAAAAGCCCCTTCTGTTTTCCGAACGGACCGCTTATAATTTTCCGATGGGCAGATACGAGGGGCGAGGGAGGTATTTGCATGATTGGCAGGGAAGCAGAGAAGGAGTTTACCCTCGAAGATTTGAAAGATTTGGAAAGCATACGGAAGTTTTTGAAAGTGGTTGACGGCACGGAGCTTGGTGCTCTTTACGATCTCTTTATGCAGGCGGGTTTCACGGAAGAGGACGCGAGAATGCTTCAGGCCTTCGAAGAGATGTTCAGAAACCCCGGAAAGATGGCTTCGAAGGTTCCAAAGGAGTGGCTGGATAAGTATAGGGGGGCGTACTACTACCTGCGTACACTTCTCAGCCTTGGGGAGCTCCCCCGAAAGGATAACTACACTAGGGGAAACGCTCTCGCCGAAAACATCTACCGTCGCAAGTATTTCTTGAAAGACAGAAAGAACGAACCCGTGGAAACGCGACCCGAGGACGTGTTTGCCCGTGTTGCATCCTTCGTCGCCGCGGTGGAGAAAGATCACCTTGGCTGGGCAAAGATATGGTATGAAGACATGTTCAACGGTTATTTCCTTCCTGCTGGCCGTGTTCTGGCCGGCGCTGGCGATCTCTACCGTGTGAAGACGTTGGCCAACTGTTTTTCCCTGATAATCAAAGAGGACAGCATCGAGGGTATCTACGAAACCGCGTACAAGGCAGCGCGAACGTACTCCTACGGAGGGGGCGTTGGCATCGATGTGACGCCGTTGCGACCCATGGGCATGCCCGTGCACAACGCTGCTGAGACCACCACAGGGCCCACTTCTTTCATGCAGCTGTACTCTTTGACCACGGGGATCATTGGACAGGCGGGGCGGCGTGGTGCACTAATGATAACAATTGACGTTAAGCATCCGGACGTTGTGGAGTTCATAAACGTGAAGCGCAAGCCAGACTGGGTTGCAAAGAAGATTTTGGAACAGTTGCGCCTTTCCGGCAAGTTTAACGAGGAAGAGTTACGCGAGATAGAGAAAGCAATCGTGGACAACGCCCAGATCCGCTTTGCCAACATTTCGGTAAAGGTATCGGACGAGTTCATGAACGCGGTGAGGGAACAGAACCAGTACGGGACGGACAAGATCCTCGTCTACAAGAAGAACTACAAGGGCATCCACTGGTCCTTTTACCAGGACCGTGACGGACACTACTCCTACGGCATCCCGTCTCGCGATCTCAGCCTCTACGAGTTCGTAGGAGCCTTTGACAACGTGGATGAGTTAAACAGCTTCTTGCGTAGTTATGGCGTTTCCGTGGGCGAAGATGAGCTAAATGACGCGAACCTGCGGGACATATACGGGGACTTCGTTGTGGAGCTCAAGGACCGGGACTACGATCTTGCCATCCACTACTCTGGGGATTTTCTTCTCTACTACGCCAACGAGGCTGCTGGAGAGATGAAGCGGCTCGTGAAGGCGAGGGATATATGGAACGAGTTCGTAGAGAGCAACTACAAGACGGCGGAGCCAGGGATCATGTTCTGGACGCGCATGGTTCGGTACTCCTCTTCCAACTACGTGGGCGCTCCAATAATAGGCACCAACCCGTGCTCTGAGGTGCCCCTGGAGGACGGAGGAGCTTGCAACCTCGGATCCATTTCTCTTCCGCGCATGGTGGACGATCCATATACGGAGAACGCGAGGATAAACTGGGATCGCTTCAGGACAACGGTCCAGCATCTCATCCGTCTCCTGGACGATGTGGTAGATTGGAACAGCTATATGAACGCCCTTCCGGAACAGAGGGAGGCAGCGAAGAGAACAAGAAGGGTTGGCGCGGGATACATGGGGCTTGCGGATCTATTGAACATGCTGGGCTACGCCTACGACTCGGAGGAAGGAATAAAGATTATCGAGGACGTTACTCGCTTTTACGCCAACGAAGCGTACTCTTACTCAGCTGACCTTGCCGTTGAGAAGGGTACGTTCCCGCTCTGGGACTATGAGAAGTATTCACGGGGGCCGTTCTTCCAAGAGGCCCTCTCCGACAAGGTGAAGGAGAAGATACGCCGCCAGGGGTTGCGGAACGTGGCCCTCCTTTCCATGGCGCCAACGGGTTCACTTTCAAACATCGCCCTCGGCGTTGTCGTCAACGGGAAGAACTATCTCGGCGTTTCCTCGGGGATTGAACCGGTGTTTGCTTTGTACTATACGCGCAGGTCTGAATCGCTCTCCAAGGACGGGGACCTCTACTTCAAGGTCTTCCACCCGCCCGTGCAGGCGTATCTCGATATGAATGGGCTGTCTGAGGAGGCACAGAAGCGAGACCTCCACGAAATCCTGCCCGAACACTTCTTCCGAACGGCCCACGAGATCGACCCCATGATGCGCGTTAGGATTCAGGGAGTCATACAGAAGTACGTTGATCACTCGATTTCCTCCACAGTGAACCTGCCAGAAGACATTCATCCAGAGGTGATCTCAGAGATTTATTTAGCTGCATGGGAGCACGGGCTGAAGGGGATCACGATCTACCGCGATGGCTCCAGATTCCCTGTGCTCTCCGTTGACGGAAAGAAAACGGAGTTCCAAGAGTTCAAGGACAGGATTTTTGTGCTTGAAAGGGATGGAGAAGAGGTAAAGCTGCGCGGAGACGATGTTATCGTTCTTCCGGACGGGCGGTTGACTACAGTTTACCACGCGGTAAAGGAGGGGATATTGAATGTTGCTGATTGAGCCGGGTACGACTTTAAAGGAGTTGAGGGAAGACGTAGGGCTTGTAATCCCGCCTGTTCCCGAGAAGCTGGACGCAAAGGTCTATTCCGTGGATGGAGGGACTGTGACCGTTGCGTACACACTGGAGGGGAACGAGCCGAGGATCTACCAGATCATTATCTCTTCGCCCGCTGGTGATTATGCCAAGGTAAATCCATTCCTCTCCGCCCTTGTTCGGGTTGGTGTTCGCTACGGCGACGTGCTCGAACTTCTCCGCTCCACGAGGGATCCCATACTTTCAAGCGTTGCAGATGCAGTTCAAGATTTCCTCTCCGAGTTCGGTATCATGCCGGCGCCCAGGAAGGAGTACGAAAAGGCGGTGCAGCCGTCCATCCTCTCATTTGCTTTGAATTCAGAGAAAAAGCGAGACATTGCGGTGGACGACGATTCTAACCTGCAAATCTGCCCAGTGTGCGGCCAGAGAACGCTGAAGGTGGAGAACGGCTGCGAGACGTGTATAAACCCGGAGTGCGGGTATTCTAAGTGCGATCACTGACCCACGGGATTTCCTCTCCGCCTCTTTTCTTGTTCGTCCAGCGCGCCAGGGCGAAGAGGTAGTCGGAGAGGCGGTTTACGTATGCCAGCGCTTTCTTGTCCAGCCAGTCCTTGCCTCTTGCAAAGGCCACGAGTTTCCTCTCCGCTCTTCGGCAGACAGCGCGAGCGTAATGAATTTTTGCTGCCAGCGGATCTGTGAAGCGGAGGATGAAGTGATTCAGATCGCCGGTTTCGCTCCACATCTCGTCGATACGCTTCTCCAGTTCTTCTGCAGAGCCGTTGAACGCGTATTTGCCATCTGACATGATGTGGGCGTTGAGCTGCATGAGTGTTGCAATGATCTTTTCCATCTCGGCAGAATCTTCCATCTCCGCGGCGATTATTCCGAGAAGTGATGCGAGTTCGTCAATTTCGCCGATTACTTCTGCCTCTGGACAATCTTTCGGTTTTCTCTTCGTGCCTATGCTTGTTTCTCCCGAGTCGCCAGTCTTTGTGTATATGGGCATAATATGTTAACAGCGTTACGAAATATTAACCCTTGCATCGTATTCCTATCGTGTTCAAGTGTGAGTTTTCCGTGCGGTTCGTTCTGCCGAGGATACGGGTGGCTCTTGCAAGGGAGCTGCACTCCCGCGGTTATTCAGTTAGCCAGATCGCTCGGATGCTCGATATGACTCCTGCAGCCGTTTCTCAGTACCTTTCTGGCAAGAGGGGCAAGAGCATTCCTTCTGAATACCTTCCAGACATCCACCGGCTCGCAGATCGCCTCGTTGCGGGTGAAGACATCTCTGATGGCATCTGTGAGCTCTGTGGAAAAATTAGGGAGAGGGAAAGGGTCAGCGCGTGACGTTGAACTCTGGTAACCCGTGCTTCTCGAAGTATTCACGCACAGGGGCAAGCGTCTCAATGAGCCACTCTGCCACGGCGTTCTTCAGGTCCAATGGGTGCAGTTTGCCCTCCACGAAGTCCCTCTCCAGTTCCTCGTAGCGATAGTACTCCACAGTGCCTCCGAACCTCTCCGGGCGTTCGACGACGAGCACTTCCTTGTCGTCCCTTCCGCGGAGGATGATGTTCTTGACGATATCGATCACTGGGTTGTTCTCCACCACGCCTGCAGGGCAGTAGGCGTTCTTCATCTTCCTCTTTATGTCCTCCGGCGAGTCGTGGACGTATATGGCCGTTTCTGGCTTGCTCTTGCTCATTTTCAGATCTTCGGCACCGACCTCTTTACCCATGCGCTTGCCTGCCTGAAGACCCAACAACAAGTGGTGGTGCACGAGCACCGGCTTCTTCCAGCCCATCTTCTCCGCCACTTCTCGGGCTAGAATGTTCACCTTTCTCTGGTCCATTCCGAGCTGGCAGATATCCACGTCCAGTTCGAATATGTCCGTCGCCTGCATAAGGGGGTATACGAGGAAAGATGCTTTCTGCATCTCCACTGCCTTTCTGCCCATGATTGTGCCGGCTCGCTTGATTCGGTCGATGGTTACCGCCGTTGAAATCTTGAGGAAGCGTTCCCAGTACTCAGTGCGCTCAATGAGCTCGGAAGCCCATACGATCCTGATGTCCTTTGCGCCGAGTAGTTCCCAGACCTTCTTGAAGTACTCGCCCGCCTCGTGAATCTTCTCCATATCGCCGCCCAGCTTGTTGTTCAGGTATGCGTGCCAGTCGGCGAGGAGGATCATAAAATCAACGCCTGCGTCGGCCAGATCCTTTGCCTTGATTGCTCTCTGAAGACCTGAACCGATGTGCGCGTATCCGGACGGCTCAAATCCGTCGTATGCTTTCGGATGCTCCTTCGTTTCCAATAACTGTCTCAGTTCCTCTTCAGTTACAATTTCCTCGGTTGGTCTAAGGGCTATTAACCGCATTCTCTCCTCAATGTCCATGTTTTGCACCTCCAGAAGCACCAAGGGCTAGGAAGATCGGGGTAGAATCAGCGCCGGATATAAAGGTATTCACCCACGGCAAGAAAGAGGGCACGGGGGAATAAAAAACAAACGGTCACTCGTACCGTAGCGCCACTACCGGATCGAGCTCCGCGGCGCGCCTTGCAGGTAGCAGCCCGGCCACGATGCCGAGCACGAAGGAGAATACCGCGGCACCGATGAGCAGGTCCGGTCTAAGGTACACGCTGTAGTAGTATATTCCCCCGAAGCTCCTGACGGCCCACTGGACGAGAAGCGCAAGGGCAGCGGCAACACCCTCGCCAACTACTCCTCCGATCAACCCTAACAACCCCGCCTCCACCAGAAACACCGTCATAATCTGCCCTCTCGTCGCCCCCACCGCCTTCATCACCCCTATCTCCCTGGTTCTTTCTGTAACGCTCATGTACATCGTATTCATTATCCCCACAGCTCCAACAATGAGGGCGATGGCCGCAATACTCGTTATGACAACTGTGACAACGTTGAGTATGCTGTTAATCGTGTTGGCCAGGTCCTCCGGTGTGAGCACCTGGAAGTCATCCTTCCCCCTGTGGCTCTTCAAAATTCTCTTTATGCGCTCTGCTATTTGTTTTATCTGGCTACGGTCTGCCACTTTCGCCGTGATCATTATATAGTTCGGTTTTTGGTTTTCAGTGATTTCCTTGAAGGCGGAGAGAGGTATATTTATGCTAGTGTCGTCTGCCTCATCTCCAAAGCGCCGGAACACAGCAATAACACGGAATTTCTTTCCCGCAATCTCTATGCTCCGTCCTGCGGGGATATCTTTGCCAAAGAGATCGTGTGCGACGCTATAGCCAAGCATGGCGACGTACTTATCCCCCTTTCTTGGCGGTCGGCCCTCTGCGATGTATGTTTCCGTTAGGTTTCCGTAGATCTTTGTGATCGCACCCGACGGGTAGCCGTAGACCACGAGAACCTTCGTCTCTCCGCCGTAGTTGATCGGGAGTGCCTTTGACGCTATGCCGGCGACGTAGGTGACGCCAGGAACGTGTTCCACTACCTTCACGTCGTCGTCGCTAAGGAACGTTGGCGACATCATGGATGTGAAGAGGCCCCCCTTTCCAGGCATGATTGTGATGATATCTGCTCCAAACTGGCCCACTAGCTGGTTAACAGAATCCTGGAATCCGTTCCCCACCGCGATCATGAGCACGATTGCGGATATGCCCATTACCGTTCCTACAATCGTCAGTACTGTTCTTTTTCTGTTGTGGGTGAGCGATTTTATCCCTATCTTTGCTATCTCCCAGTTCATTGCCGTATCGCCTCTATGGGATCCTTGTTGGCCCCCTCTTTCGCGGGAAGGTATCCGGAAATGATTCCCATGACCGCGGAGAACGCGATTAGCGATATGGCTACAAAGGGGTTGTAACTCGCACGGTACGTGTCCAGCACCATGGCTTGGAGCACCTTTTCCGCCACGCTTGTGATTCCCAGTCCCAAGAGCGTCCCGACCACTCCCCCGATCAACCCTAACAACCCCGCCTCCACCAGAAACACCGTCATGATCTGCCCTCTCGTCGCCCCCACCGCCTTCATCACCCCTATCTCCCTGGTTCTTTCTGTAACGCTCATGTACATCGTATTCATTATCCCCACAGCTCCAACAATGAGGGCGATGGCAGCTATGCTCACCAGGAGCGCCTCTATGATGGATATGATCTGGTTTGCCATGTTGGCCATGCGTTCCGGCGTGAGTATGTGGAAATCTTCCTGACCGCGGTGCAGTTTAAGCGCCCGCTTTATTCGCTCCGCTATGCGTGTGATGTCTGCTCCCGTGCTTGTGGTGGCCACGATTCTGCAATACTTGTCGGATTTTCCCGTTAGTTCCTCAAAGGCAGATATGGGTACGTAGACAGCGCTGTCCATGGGTCCGCCGGTTTTCTTCAGTATTCCCACGATCTTGAACCTCTTCCCGTTGATGAGAATCGTTGTTCCCGCGTGTAGATCTTTTCCAAAGGCGTCATGGGCTATACTATTTCCAACGAGGGCCGTGTACTTGTCCCCGCTTCTCAATGGCCTCCCATCCTCTACGTACGCCCCCATGCTCTCGTATATCTTGCTGAACTCTCCGGGATCCGCGCCCTCTAACAGGATTCCCGCCCCCTTACCGCAGCACTCTGCGGAACCGCTGGCTATGGCAATGGGAAGGACGTCCTTTACCCCGGGAACGCGTCGCACTGTCTTCACGTCGCTCTCCGTGAAGTACACGCCGCCGAGGTTCATCATTCCGGTGGTTCCCGGTGCTATTATGATCTTGTTTGCCCCCACCTTTGACAGTTCGGTCATTACTGTTAGCTTAAGACCGTTTATGGTTGAGAAAAGTGTAAAGACAGCTGCCACGGCTATTACAATGCCCAACGTTGTCAGGAAGCTGCGTATCCACTGGTGGCGCAGTCCCGCCGTGGCAAGCCGCCAGTAGCTCATCGCTTCTTCCTCCACCACCAGATTCCAATGCCTGCAAGCACCACGATTCCGACCCAGATCCACGTGTTCGCCTGTTTTTGCGGTATTTCTACTGTGATGGTCTTCTCAAGCTCTTTCTGCTCTCCATTCTCCACGTACTCCACAAGCACCTTGAACTGTGCTTCCTTTCCGTCTGGACTGAGTGTCACCGTTGCAGTGTCGTAGTCGCCAGGTGAAAGATCCCCGATGACGGACTCTCCCATTGCATTACCCTCCGCCCGGACGAAAACGGTGTCTGCGGTGCCTGTTCCTACGTTCGCCACGGTAAGTGTCACCTGTACCCTGTTGCCTGCCCAGCTCACGCCGGAGGGGTATATTTGGAGATCCGGTTCCGTCTTCGGGAGTACTGAGTAGCTGTACACACGCTTTCCTTCTTTCCCTGTCAGCGTTACGATTATTGCCCCTGGCTCATCCTCTTTTGTAAGTCTCCAGGTTACGGGGACGGAGATCTTGCCCCTTGGCGGAATTGATGCGTATGTGTATGTGGAGGTGCCCCCCAGCTCTATGTTGTTGCCCGTTATACTCACGGTGATGGGTCCAACAGCCACGTCCAGGTTGTTTTGTACGCTTAGAACTGATGTAATTGTTCCGCTGGCCTTTTTCGGCACGTTAAAGTCTACGGTTATGTCGTTCCTTGGCGGATAGCAGAGGGTCACGTAGGTTATGTTCTTCTGCACGGCCCCGCTGTCTGTCAGCCCCTTTAGGACCGCGTTGAACTCGTAGATGCCTTCTGTACACGCAGGGATCACATCCACGTACACGCTCCTTGCCTCTTCGTGTTCTAGGTTCCCCAAGGCTATTTCCGTGTTTCCCAGCTTTCCTGGGACGATCAGGGTTGCGTTGTATATTGTGGGGCCGTTGTTCTTGATTCTCACGGCGATGCTGTTCTTTACACCCCCGTAAACGTGGTCTGGCAGCATTACGCTAATTGTTTTGCTCGTGCTGACCGTTATGAATGCTGTGTGTTCCTCGTCATAACTCTTGCCCGTTGCCGCGTCGTCGTAGCGTAGTTCCATGGGTATTGCATACGTTCCGGGGGTTAGATCATCGGGTACCGCCACGTGCAGAGTTTTTGTAACCGCCCCCGCGAGGCAGTCTCCCAGATCCGTCCAGCTATCTGCCCCCTCCACGGATAGCGCTGAATCTCCAACCTTTAGCTCAATTCCCGTTGCACCTGTGGCGCATCCCACGGTCACCACGAGTAAACCGCTTTCTCCAGGCTGCAGGACCGCGGGTATTGTTGTTACGTTCATTTCAAGGGCATACGCCCCAGATGCGAGGAGCAGGAGTGCTCCGAGCAACAAAACATTCTTATTCATTCTTCTTCACCCCCTTTATTTCTCCATCCCGGATGAGTATGACCCTTTCCGCGTGTTTAGCGATTTCTGGGTCGTGCGTGACGAGAACGACGGTCTTCCCGTCTTCATTCAATCGGTGGAATATCTCCATGACCTTCTCGCCCCTCTCTGTATCGAGGTTTCCCGTTGGTTCGTCTGCCAGTATGATCTCTGGATCGTTGGCCAAGGCTCGAGCGATTGCCACACGCTGCTGCTGGCCACCGGAAAGCTGGCTAGGGTAGTGGTAGAGCCTGTTTCCCAGATCCACCATTTCCAGGAGCTTCCTTGCCCTTTCTCTCCTCTGCTTTGCGGGAACACCGGCGAAGAGCATGGGCAGTTCCACATTCTCCAATGCGGTTAGCGAAGGGCTCAGGTTGTACTGCTGGAAGACGAAGCCAATCGTCTTCCTTCGAATGATCGCGCGTTCGTCCTCTGAGAGCTTTGAAACGTCCCATCCGTGCACGTAGACGTGGCCCTTGGTCGGTGTGTCCAGAAGTCCGAGGATGTGCATCAGCGTGCTCTTTCCCGAGCCAGATGGGCCCATTATGGCCGCGAACTCGCCTGGATAAATCTCCACGTTAACTCCTTTCAGCGCGTAGGTTGCCGCGTCCCCCTTTCCATAGACCTTCCAAACGTTCTCCGCTCTGATGATGGGTGGCACGTATTACGATACCGTATTACGATTTAAGAATATTATGGTATCGTAATA
>JALTCQ010000017.1 GCA_027074515.1 Microcaldota archaeon
TTCCTCGTCCGTATCCCGGGCCCATGCCCAGTTTCGGCCCGTACTGTGGTGCTGCTATTGGCTGAAGCCGCCCCTTTGCTGCGGCTATGGCATTGTCCCTGACCGTTCCGGGGGCCGCCATGAGCACACGTATTCCTGCCTGGGAGAGGACGGTGTACGCGTTTGGGCCGACGTTTCCAGAGACGACGGCATCTACGCCCTTTGATGCGAGGGTCTGCGCCGCTATGATTCCAGCGCTCCTCGCCTGGTACGCAGCAGGGTTTGCCAGGTTTTCAACGAGATTCGCGTTGTTCCCATCCGTTTCAACGATGACGAAGTAAGGAGCGCGCCCGAACACACCCGTTGCAGGACTGTCCAGTCCGGGCCCGGATGCTGCTACTGCCACTCTCATGTATGTATTTGGTGCGTCAACGTTTAAACTAGTAGCATTGAAAAAAAGAAAGGCGCTAGTTGTTCTTGCAGCTTTTTGTGGCCCAGCGGTAAGCATCCATTGTAATAATGGTTCCGAGCGCGATCAGAAACCACCCCCGTGGGTCGTGACTCATCAAGAAAAACAGGCCACCGCCTATGAGGAGTGCAGGGGGCGAATCCAGATCCATCCGAGGTTGTACCCCCCACATGTTTCCGCCTCGGCCCGCCTCCGCGGGCAATTATACTACTCAGCGGTGGTTTATATGTTACTACGGCAGGGTTATAAAAATCTGGAATTCCATATTATTCCCGTGCAAAACGTTTTCCTTTGGAGAATCAGTTCACTTCATATACTCCTCTGCATTCACTCCTCGTAAATTTTTTGCAATAGCTCAACGCTTTAAAACGCTCCTGCTCTTTTTGTCTGTAGGCGTGTTCTTGTGAATGGGCCCGTAGCTCAGTCCGGCAGAGCGCCCGCTTGGCATGCGGGAGGCCCCGGGTTCAAATCCCGGCGGGTCCATGGGGCTATCGCCCCTATAACCCTACCGTGTATATGTGGGTTCTTCGAACCCACAATACTCATTCGCTGGTTTCCGTTTTGCACAATTTGCGGGGGTGCTTCCCCGTATAGCCCTTGTGCGCTACCTTCTGTAGCCCGTTGCTTCCTTTCCAAAACGTGATTGTGCGTCCAGTCGGCTGCCTGCAGGGCCATCGTTGAACGCCATTATCGTGCAACGACATTCGTCAAACAACAAGTATTAATACGTTTTTCAACGTGTTTTTCTACATGGGTCGAGTTGAGCTTGAGCGAACGGTTTCCGTTGATGACCAGAAGTACTTGGAGAACCACGTCATCGTACCCGTTCCCGCGAAGTATGTTCTCGACGAGGAGACTGGTATTGTATATTTGGAGAAGGAAAACGGTACTGTTGCAAGGATTGGAACCAAGGAATATTGGGACAGGATCATGAAGTATAGGGGAGAGCTTGTTGCAGACATTCCCAATCCCGTCCGTGAGTTCAAGGGTTATGGACTATCCTGCGGTCTCTGCACCCAGCATAAGAACAGCACCGCTCTCCTCAACGTTATTGCGACGAATATGTGTAACCTCCGCTGCTGGTACTGCTTCTTCTACTCTGCCATCGCAGGATACGTTTACAGGCCGACCATCGAGGAGATCGAGGCGATATACGACAAGGCTATCGAAGTCAACGGATACATGCCTCCGGTCCAGATTACTGGTGGCGAACCTTCCCTCCGTGACGACCTTGCAGATATGATTCGCCTTGCCAAGGAGAAAGGAGCGCCACACGTCCAGCTAAACACAAACTCGGTTATTTTCGGCATCGAATACTATGAAGACCCGAAGAACGCGCCTCAGCGCATCAAGCAGTACGTGGACGCCGGCCTGAACACGATTTACACGTCCTTTGACGGTGTTGATCCGAAAACCAACTTCAAGAACCATTACGAAATGCCCTTCGCCCTCCGCGACTACTATGACGGTGGGCTGAGGAGTGTCGTGCTTGTACCCACTGTCACAGGCCAGAACCTTAACGAGATGCCAGATGTCGTTCGCTTTGCCATTCACAACTACAAGTGGGGCATCAAGGGCGTCAACTTCCAGCCCTTGTCCATTTTGGAGAAGCTGGACGAGGATAAACGCAAGGAGCTGAGAGTTACGCAGGCAGACGTTGTTGATGTTCTTGACGAGCTGGGACTTGGCGATATAAACATGTGGTTCCCCATTCCTTCTGTTCAATACTTGGCAGACCTGATTTCAGGAGAGAAGCACTTTGTCCATTTCTACAACAACGAGAAGTGCGGTATAGCAACGTATGCCTTTGTTGACGGCGATCGCCTGCGGCCCGTCACGGACTACATTGATGTGGACGGCTTCTTACAGGAGGTTGAGGAGCTGTACAAGAGCTGGCTGAAGAAGTTCTACCTCGGTGTGAAGGCCGCGGTTGCGAAGGTGCGCGGAAAGGATCCAAAGGAGCTCGCGCTTGAGCGCCTGGACGACTTCATCAAAAAGGATCGTCTCCCCAACGGTGCATCTCTCAAGGAGATCGTGGGCAAGGCCATTGTAGAGGGTTCTTACGACGCGCTGGGTGCTTTCCACGAGGGTGCGCTCTTCCTCGGCATGATGCACTTTATGGACTATTACAACTACGATTTCAACCGCGTGCAGCGCTGTGACATCCACTACGGCATGCCGGAGGGTGTCTACCCCTTCTGCACCTTTAACGTGTACGCTGACAAGTACCGCGATGCGCTACTAAAGACCCACAAGATTCAGGATCCGGATGAGGAGAAGCGCTGGATGGACTTCGAGAAGGAGCAAGCAAAGCGCGTTGCTGAGTTCCGGAAGCACGTTGACGAGATCGTCGAGCACCCAGTATACAAGGAAGCCTACGGATTCCTGAAGCGCTCTTAAACACTTTCTCCCTCTTTTTCTCATGCTCGAACAGATCTTCATTGAGTTTTCTGGGCGCGTTTTTCGCTCGCCTCGCGTTGACGTTTCTGGGGATTGTCCCGTTTGTTCCGCCCTTTCCGACGGGAATGCAGTTCTCGGGCAGGTTTCTGAGAACAACGTGCTCTTGAAACCGCCACAACCATACGTTCCAGGCCATGTTTTGCTGGTACCTCGGCAGCACTTTGCAGATCTTGCCCGCGCTCCCGATGACGTGGCACAATCATTTTTCGAGGATCTGCGGGCCGTTTCTGACAAGCTTGGTGGCAAGTATTGGATCTTTTCAAACGTGGGGTGGGTTGCCGGCCAGGAATATCCTCATTTTGTCGCAAATATTCTTCCTGATCCTTGGCACGTGCCGGATCAGTTTTCAGAGGAACGCGAGCGACCGCTTTCTTTGGATCCGTTTACAGACCTATTCACGGA
>JALTCQ010000018.1 GCA_027074515.1 Microcaldota archaeon
GCGCTAAAAACACCCTGGTAGGCGAATTTGCAGATACTCCACTGAACAGAGAGGCGCGCAGTACAGAAGACGCGTGCGGGTACATATGTAGCAAAAATAGGCCATATGCCGCAAAAATAACAACTGGAATTGTCGCTAAAATAACAGACCGCAAATTGCGCAATCCATCAGAAAGATCTAGAACATACGCTACATACAGGAGTAACCACAACAAAGCATCAGCAGGTTCAGAAAAAATTGCAAGAAGTATGAACAATAAAGACAGCCAAAACTTGCGCCTAGACAGGCAAACAAAAGACAGAGCACCAAACAAAAAAGCAAGTAATCCTGGAAATCTTCCTACAACTACAGAACCAATCCCGTAAACAGTAACAAAAGGTATTGTGAATTCAGGAAAATAAAACGAAAGGAGCACTATCAAAAGGAGGGTGACGAGATATGCAACACGATATGCAGTAGTGAAGTAAAATATCCTGTCAAAAAGCCATAACCACGCATAAAATACAGGACCTATCCAAAAAAGATTGGCACCACTCCAATGAGTAGCGTAAACCTCATTATGTTGGGCCAAATACGCTTTATACATATGTGCGGAATGATCAATAAATGTAGGGTGAGTGGGTACCCCGCGCTGGAAGATCAACCAGACAGAATAGATCAAGATAACTATCAACCCGAGAGTTCTCATGATATTAGTAGCAATAGACTGTCCAAAAACTACAGATAAATAACGCCGAACAGCACTACTGCCCATAGCAAACCACCCAACAGGAACCACTTATCGTAAACCACCCTTGCCGCATCCTCTGCGAGATCGGGATTCTTCATGGCGTCGTTATACCAGCGGAAGAGGGTGAAAACGGCAAGGGGGATAGTTGTGGCGGCGGCGAAGGTCTTGTGTGGAAGCTTGGAGTCAAAGATGTAGAGCGTGTAGAGAACGAGGACAATCCCAAGGGTAACGGCGGAGAGGATGCGGAGGGTTTCAGAATCGTAGCGCTTTAGGGATTTCCTGGACTTCGTGCCGCGCGAGAGCTCGCCGTAGCGCTTGAGAAGAGCAAGGAAGACAGCGATGAAGTAGGGAATGATGATAATCCAGTAGGAGGGGTAGACGGAGATAGCGAAGACGCCGGCCAGTGTTCTGAAGAGGAAGTTCAGGGCGAGGTCTGCCACGTCTATGAACGCCAAGTGCTTCAGGAAAAGGGAGTAAAGAAGGGTGTTGAGGATTAGTGCAGAGACGGCGAGGAAAACCAGGGAGTTTACTGAGTAGGCGAGGAGAAGGGCGATGAAAACGAGAGAATAACCGTAGAGGGTGGCAGCAGGAATAGAGATACGGCCGGAGGGGAGGGGACGATTACGTTTCTTTGGGTGGAGTCGGTCCTTCTCCACGTCAAGGATGTCATTGATTACGTAGACGCCGGAAGAGGCGAGGGAGAGGGCGAAGAAGGTAATGATGACAGAGAGGAGGGAATGAAAGTTCAAGAACATGCCCGCAAAGAAGATGCCAAGGAAGGCGACGAGGTTCTTGTACCACTGCCAGGGGCGGGCGATCTCAACGTAGGGATTCATGTGTAGATGGTGGGTGCAAGGAGTATAAAAGATTGGTTGCAGATTCTCTCGTGGACCTCCGACGCTATTGGAGACTAGCATTCGTCGTAAGCCTCGTCGCGATTGCTGTATGGAAATGGCAAGAGGCCAAGCGAGTAGCGGAAGCAATAATAACGCTACCAGCATGGGTATTCTTTGCAGCGCTGAGCCTTGAGATTCTAGAATTGGTGCTACAAGCAATGAGAATGTGGATTGTATTCCGAAAGAACCCCATCCAAACGATCAAAACGTATGTGGAAGGTTTGGCAGCATCCCTCGCGGCACCAACGAGAGTGGTAGGAGAGGGTATCCGAGTAGGAATAACGAAGGCTGAACTGGATATTAGCGTAGAAAAAGCCACAGCATACGTCATTATGGAACGGGTTGCAGACGTATCTGTGCTTCTCATCTCCGCCGCCGCGCTGCTCCCAAGAAACGTGTTCCTCTTAGCAATCGGCGCAATTATAGTTGGGCTCATCGCTTTAGAATCAGAACATGTGGAAAAATTACTACAAAAAATTGCTCCAAAATGGGCGCACAATACATACTTAGAAGCAAGAGCTATTGGAAAAAGCAGAAAGAAATTCGTAGCAATTCTTGCAGTAACATTAACACTCTGGCTTGTAGATTACGGGCGGCTTTACATAATACTTAAGGCCATGGGTGTTGAAACTCCATACAATGTGGTCGCGGGGGCTGTAGCACTTTCTTACATACTCTCAGCAGTCAGTACAATACCTGGAGGGCTTGGGGTATACGAAGGGGGCGTTGCAGCGATTCTAAAGGTAGCTGGAGTACCGCTAAGCAAAGGAATCGCAGCTGTAATGTACGAACGACTGTTCTCATACTGGCTGATTATAGGTATTGGTATAATTTCTGGCGCGAGGAGATCAAGATGAAAGTTATAGTCACAGGTGCGGCGGGATTCACGGGTAAATACCTGGTCGAAAGACTATTGGATGAGGGGCACGATGTAATCGGTGTCGATTTAAACGTGAACCCGTTTGGTAGAGAATTAAAATGGATTCAAGCAGATGTTAGAAACGTAAAGCTCCCAGAGGCGGATGTGCTCGTCCATATGGCTGCAGTGCAATATGCTGGAGGCACACCAGACAGGAAAAAAGCGTTCTACCCTACGAACGTCATTGGCACGAAGAACATTGTCCGAGAGGTCAAAAAGAGGGGAATCCGACGGATGATTTTCGTCTCGACAGATATGGTATATGGGCTGCCCGAGTACCTGCCGGTGGACGAAGAACATCCGTACGCTCCAATAGGGTGGTACGGAAAAAGCAAACTTGCTGCGGAACATATAGTAACGACAAATTTGGAAGATTGGGTGATACTGCGACCAAGGCTGATCGCCGGCCCTGGGAGAATGGGTAGTCTAACGCTTGCATTCAGGCTAATAGAGAAGGGACTCCCTGTCCCACTCCCTAACGGCGGAAAGAACGTCTATCAACTGGTACATGTGGAGGACGTAGTCTCTGCGATAATTCTCGCGTTAGATGGCCCTGGAGGCGTATACAACATTGGATCTGAAAAACCACGAAGAATGCGAGAGCTGATAAGAGCATGCGACAAAAAAGCAAAAATAATCCCGTTCCCAAAAGAGCTTGTAACAATAGGGCTTGCGTTACCCGGATTTCCGCTAAGAAAGGAGCAAGCACTCTACGCAATCACAGACTATTATGTGAGCATTGAACGTGCAAAGGAACAGCTAGGATGGATGCCAAAACACAACGATCTGGATGCTATAAGAGAAGCGTACAAAGAGTACCTTAAAGTACGAAAAACGCCGCCACAGAAATGATCAACTGGATGGAGAGAATCCAAAAAACGAGCTTTCGCTCCGTCATTCCAGGGATACGGAGAAAGACGTGTGTGACAGAATAGATCTTGTCGTAGCGCGGGTGGAGGACGTTGTTCTCGTCGGGCACTCCGAAGTTCTCTGCACGGAATCGGGAACGGGCCTTGAGAACAAGCTCGGCGAAGTAGAGGGCAAAGAGCGCCACGGCAAAGAGTTCCATGTTCCCGAGAATGGCAAGGGCAGCGATGTAGGCACCCATTGCGTAGGTGAGCGTGTCGCCGGGGAAGACCTTTGCAGGGTACCAGTTATAGTAGAGGAAGGCGAGGAGAGCGGAAAGACCGATGAACGCCATGTACGCTACCCAGAGGTTGCCAAGAACGTATGCTTTCAGGCCGAGAAAGAACAAGACAATTGCAGAGATGCCTGCCTCAAGACCGTTGTAGCCAGCGAGCATATTCACTGCGTTGGAAGCACCCACAACACCAATAGGAACAAGAACCAGCGCATAGAACCAGAGAGGAATTCCAAAGACAGCGAAGGAGTTGTACTGCGGATAAAGGAGAGCAAGAGTAGCGAAGGGAAGAGCGAGGAAAAGCGTAAGCAAGGGTTTAAACCACTGGGGGAGGCCCTTCTTCCAGCCGAGTATGTCATCAACGAAGCCCACAAAACCGGCGAAGATCAGGGTTGCAATGGTGGCGTAGATCTCGGCAAGGTGCGTCCCCGTTCCCCAGACCGCCTTGAGGAACAGGTATGTGAAAAGACCGAGAGCAATGCCAAGGACGACCGCAAAGCCACCAGCCTCTGCCACTTCGGGCTGATCGCGCTTGTTGATGTCCCTACCCACCAGGCCGAAGGATTTGGCAGCAGGGATCCAGAGTCGGAGCGCGTAGAACGTAGCAATGAAGGCAACGAGCAGGGCAACGAGAGAGTCTATCATGAACTCACCTGTATGCAACAGATCTCTTAGCGATTCGAGTGATAGTAATTACGCGCTCCTCCCAGAACACTGTGAAAAGTACGCGATAGTCTCCGATGCGGAGGCGGTACACGTTAATCTCCCCAGCAACAGGGAGAATATCAAGGTGAACGTCAGGAAAATCGGTCAATAAAACTATCTTCTCGGCAATGCGATTAGCCACAGTTTTTGGGAGTTTCAGAATCTGGCGCTCAGCGCTTTTGCTGAATCTTACGGAGAACCTCTTCGGCATCCACTGTCTCCTCCTCTAAGCGACCCTCATAATACAGCTTCCTCACGTAAAGAACGTCACGGAGCTCATCGGGGGATAAAAACATATCTTCCAAAAGGTCCAAAACACGGTCCAACTTCCGTTCAATTACTGCTTCTTCGGACATATAACAAAAATGCGCAAACGCAGTTAAAACCCGCACGTTATCACTGGAAAGTAATAAATTTTCTGGTGCGCAGATTATAGCATGCGTAGACTCGTCCTGCTCCTGACAGCGCTACTCCTGCTAAAAAGCGTGGCAGCAGCGACAATCGTGGTGGGCAACTGCGCGCACGGCGACTACGAGTTCAACAGCCTGTACGACGCGCTAAGGGAGGCAGAGGATCACTGGGACGTGAACGTGTGGATCTGTGGGGTGAAAAGACTAGACAGCTACTTCAGCCTGGACGGAGAGGACGTGACGATTGGCGGCGGAACGATCACGTCCAACGGGGACACGCTACGAATAAACGCGGGAAACGTGACGCTCACGGATCTGAACGTGGAGAATACGTTCTTGAAAATCGTAGCGAGGAGCGAAGTAACGCTGAAGGACGTGAATATGAATCCACCAGAGGGGTATTACTACTGTGCGGACATAAACGCGGGGGGAGACGTCACAATAAACGGGGCAGGGCTGAATACCTGTGCTGAAGGCATGAAGATCTCGGGGGCGGACGATCTTAACGTGTGGAAACTGTACTCCAAGTCAGAGGGGCTAAAAATACTGCCAGGGGCCGTCCGTGGCACGATATACCTGAACCCGGCGGAAAAGATCGTAACAAAGACCGTAGAACGAGTGATTGAGAAGAACGTGCCCGTGGAAACGGTGAAGTACGTGGTGCCCGCGGAAATCAAGGAAAAACTGTCAAACTGCGAGAAAACAGTCGCCACGCTTGTGAAGAAGAAGAGCGAGCTGGAAAGCAAGGTGAGTGAGCTGGAAGCACGGGCGGAGCAAACGAATAAAGAAAATGCTGAAACACCCTGGCAGAACTCCGTGGCGATAGTAGTAACTGGCTTGGGCGTCGGTTACCTGCTGGGGCGCATGTAGTCGAAGAGGGTTACCTGCTTTCCGTTCTCTTCCTCCGCTTCCGGTTGCTCCTCGTGCTTGGCACGCTGTTGCGTCTGCTGGCGGCGGAGCTGCTCCCGAAGGATCTTGGTACGAACACACTCGGCCTCCTTCATGATGGCCTCAACCTCTGGGCTGTGGGGCGAGCGGTCAAGAATGAAGGCGACGTCCTCCTCAGACAGTTTAGCGTATGCGACGAGGTTCGCAGCCCATTCCTTGTTCTGGAATAGAAGTGGAAGCAAGGGGAGAACGTCGCGGCGGAAGTCGTGGAGAGATACGTGGAGGACTGGCCCGAGCTTCTGGAAGAGCTTCTTTATTGCCTGGCGCTTTTCCTTGTACTTGGACTGCTGGCGCACCCACGTGGGGAATTGGTAGGGCGTGAACTTTCGGTAAACATCGTGCTTGGAAACGATAACGCCGTCTATGAGCAGTTCGAGGACGTATGAAAGAAAGCCCCAGTACTGGCGGCGAATGATCCTGCCGCGGAAGACGTCCGCCCTGCTGGCCCAGTGGAATGCATCGGCTATTTCTTCGTTCTTCTCGTACTCGCGGGGGATGTTCTCCACGATCCATGCGGTGAGCATATCTGGATCCATATCCAGGTTCGCGGTGAGGGCGAAGGGGCGGACGATGTTTTTCGCCTTGAACACCTGACGAAGGACCTCAAAGATGTTTGTCTCCCTATCCCTGAAGCCAACGAGCGCCACAGACTCCTTGTCCACCTTGCCACCGCGCTCTGCAATCGCCTGCAAGTCTAAAAGCGCCGAACGAACATCACCACTCTCGCGGCGGGCCAGCTCGAGCAGGGCAGTCTGATCGTATGGAATACCCTCCTTCTCCAGGATCTTGGCAAGGTATGAGGCGAGTGTCCTGTAATTAACGCGCTTGTACTTCACCACCTTGCACAGACCCTTTATCTGAAGAACGGAACGGGCGTACTCGTCGTTCGCCGTGAGGATAACCGGATTCCTGGCGGCACGGAGCACGCGGAGGATCGCAGAAACGCCACCACGATCCTGCGTTCCTTGAATTCCGTCCACCTCATCTATGAGCACGAGCTTTTTGCCACCAGAGAAAGAGATGGCCTGAGACGCGCTACCTAGGATGCGTTCAACGTTCTTGGCATCCCTCACGTCTGAAGCATTCATCTCTACCAAGTCCCAGCCCATCTCCTCGGCAAGGGCGTAAGCCGTGGCTGTTTTTCCAACTCCCGGTGGGCCAACAAGGAGCAGTGGCTTCTGCGGCTTGCCGGCGTGCCAGAGCAGGGCCCATTTCTTCACCTCGGCTATGGCCTGATCGTTACCTATGAGCTCATCAAGGCGGTGTGGTCGATACTTCTCCGTCCAGAGCATCGTAGAAAGAAGAGGGAAGGGTTAAATAACAGTTGAGGGATTATGTATGCATGAGAAACGGGCAGACCTCTATCGAATACCTGCTTCTCACGGCAGGGGTCATACTCACAGCAGTGGTGGCGGGCCAGTACGTCGTCACGTCGGGGGCAAACGTCCAACACACTACGGAGACGGTGGCGAACGCGTTTGTAGCCCCACAAGACACAATACCCCCGAATACCATAATCCAATGTGATGGAACTTCCTGCTTCACGAAGTACAACCATGATGTAACGATCAGCTTCGTCTGCCAGGACAACTTACAAGGAACGGGCTGTAAGGAGACGAAATACAGAATAGATGGAGGACAGTGGAAGAGCTGCGCTCAGCCAGACGCTTGTTCCGATGTTATTCTTCTTGGAAATGGGAAGCATCAAGTTAGTTTCTATTCCGTAGATATTCAAGGAAACCAAGAGAAGGAAAAAACAATTACGATTGATATTAACTCCCTGTTTTCAGGAAAATGCACAATAAACGCGCCTGACTCGGTAAAAGAAGGAGAAACCGTGCACGTGACAGTAACTGCAGACACGCCCATCTACGACGCAAATGTAGAGATCGTGGGAGCATCAAACGAGGAAAAAACATGTGGAGATCTTGGTAGAGGAGATACCTGTACCGTGGCCACAATCACGGTGACAAAAACCACAACGATAACGGCATATGCCACCGACCAATACGGGAACAGAGGGATCTGCGGATACAAAAAAATTGTCATCAATCACCCACCGACGGTTTCCGCAAGCTGCAGCCCGAGCTGCAAAGCACCACAGGTGTATGTGAATGCGTCTTGCTCAGATCCAGACGGGGACTCCTGTACTGTCTACTATTGCAGGTACAAGCTGGCAAGCGGTGACTGCAACGTAAACAACTGCACAACGTTCACAAAATGGCTAAGAACCCAACATTTGCACGATGAAAACGCTACGTACTGCTACTATTTTTACGCGGAGGATAGCTACGGCGCAAGAAGCGGTACAATTGGCAAGGATGTAACTGTATATCTAACAAACCCATATGTAGGGATATACTGCAGCGCCACAGGTAGCGGAGAAACGGGGTTCTGCTGCAGTGGTTCAAGTGCTACTGTAAGTATATGGGGGTACGACGAAGACGGAGGAGCAGTGAAAACATACTACTGCTCTGAAAAGGATGGAGAAAACAAATGCGACGATATCAGCAACTTCCAGCCATACACGACTGCTCTCCAATTCACGCAAGACGGAAACTACGTCGTATATGCGTACGGGGTAGACAACGAAGGAGTTCAAAGCAGCATAGCGCATAAGTACGTGCGGGTAACAACAACGCCAACCCCCACTTGTGTCTGCCACAGGTACGAAAACAGCGGCCCAATGATTCACGTAGACCTGTATCCCAACGAAAAGGGAGTCACATCGGAAAGTACAAAATGCTACTGTTCCAACGAGTACTGCGACAGGGAGTACACATACGCGAAGTGCAATGATAAAAACATAGAAAACTACTACGGCGTGTGCGAGAACGGTTCATGTACGCCCAAGCTGGATTCAACGGAAGCATGCCCCGGAGGATGCCAAGAAGTACAAGGCTCGTACATTGGAGGCCATCTGCACCCAGTAAGTGGCAGCGACGCGATATGCAAGCAGAGAACAGATACGAAGATTCAAGCGTTTACATGCGGTTCAGATAACGTGGAGGGAAAGTGCTGTTGCTACGTTCCACAACACACGTACGACTTGAACGGCGTGCACAAGATATACGGCGTAAGAGCGGTCTGGGTAACCGGACTATGGTTCTTCTGTGACAGCAATATAGACATACAGTGCATACAGCCAGACGGATCCGTAAAAACAGTGGCATCAATACCGACGTACGGACACGTGGCCAACTACGCGAACCTTGACTTCAACGGGTTAGAATGCAAGGCGATTCGCCTGAGAGATCCCAGCTGTTACGTGGATGGGAGCCATATCATTGTGGAATATAAGTAAGAGGTGTGGAAATGGACTCAGAAAAGAAACTGGTGCTCGGGGGTATCCTGGCGCTCGCAATTCTTCTCGCAATAATTATAGCGAATCCGAACACTGGGACAAGTAGCAACGTCTCAACCGGCCAACAGGTCGTAAAGCAATCATGCTCGCCACCGCTGGCGGAACGTGCGCCCACAATAGACGCACTATGCCAGCAGTATAGAATACTGGCTGCACAGGTTCGTCCAGAGGACAAGCCAGACTACAACTGCATAATAGACTGCGGCATGCCGCCACGGGGGGCCTGTCCTGAAGAAGCATACATACTCACGCGGTTTTCAGAGCAATGGGGCAAAATAACAGATCCCGAAGCCCGTAACGAGCTAATAAAGGTTCGAGAAAGCATTCGCCAGGCACTTGTAGAGTGTGCAAGTACGGGACAGATCACAACAAGCCCCGGAAAGCTAAACAAAATAATAGTAGACTGGAGCCAAATAAAGGCAGACATATGTAGCTTTAGGGAAAGTGAAAATACAGCGCTCTTGGACGCGGCGATAGACGAAATCAAGATAAGATGATGCAAAACTAGTGTGGCCAAACTCCGTTCACTTCAACCCTTCCCAACATGCGGTCCTTTATAACAATGCGATAGATGGCGCGGCTGCCCACAAAAGCGCCAGTGGGTACTACAGCAGCATTCTTATCAATAGGGAGCGTTCCTGAAAAATCCTTCTGGACACGAATGCCAGCAATGGTGGCATCAATCATGAAGCCGTACTGGATATTGCCCGTTGCCTTTGCAGTAGAACAGTCGCCGCCGGTGCCGGTGCACGTAAAGACAACATTGTTCGTAAAGGAAAGCTGTGGGCCAAGGGTGTGCACATTGCCTTCTATGCGGTTCAGAGCGGTGGAAAGGCAGCTGTCAAAAAGTGGGCGAGCGTCAGAGGTACCCACAGACGCAATGTTGTGGTCCAAGGCTTTGTCCAAAGCCTGCGTGATCGCGTAGCCCATGCAAGCAGAGACAGCATCGCTGGCCGCCTGCACAGAGGATGGGAGCAAAAGATACTGATTGTAGAAAGCGTCCTCGGGGTCTGGACGAGAAGCGATGCCTGCAGCCATGGCTGCAAAGGCGAGGAACATCAGGGCCGTGCCCACCACCGCAAAAACACCCATATCTCCCCTCACGGAGCACACCTCTTGAAGACATAAACCCGTGGAATCTCGTTCAGATCGTTGTAAGACGTCCTTCCAATCCCCTCGTTATATGGAATCACCTGAACCACGTCCACGCAGCCCCCCTGGACAACGTTACTCGTCTCCGGGCCCGCATTGTACTCTGCATTCCACCAGAAGAGCGCGGCATCGTTGCGAGCAGGTATGTATGAGCGCTGCATGGGAAAGATCGGAAGCAAAGCATACGCCGCGTAGATTGCAAGTAGAGAAAGCAATAGGAACGTGTTGAGCAGGGTGAAAGCGAATCCCCTCATTTGTGCCACACCTCAAGCTTACAATCAAGGATTTTGCACGAATCCCAGTTACCGTCACATATCCTCGTCGTTTTGACGAGCAGCGGGGGGCCGGCAGGAGGGGTTCCGTTGCAGGGTGTTGTGAAATCGGGGCCAGGGCTGCAAGAGAGCCTGCACGCCACGTTTAGCTCGTCCAAGCCAAGGTCCGATGACTGCACGGAGGAATTCTTCTGGATGCAGCCAGGCACGTCCACGCCCTGAGGAGTCTTACATCGCCAGGACGTGGGCGCAAAGAGCAGGACGTTGGCGATGTGGTCCGCCGCTAGATACGTCTCCCTGTATGCGTAAACCTGGAAAATGGGGGCAGCGTCCTGGTACATGTAGCCCCAGACCGCGAGCATCGCCGCGAGGAGCGAGAGAGACATGACCGCATCTATGGAAACGATCTGGCCCTTCACGGGACCTTCACCTCGCAGGAATACGTGCCGGTGATTCCATTCACCTCGACGATCGCCTTACCCCTTGAAACGCTCGCGCTGACGACGTTGGGGGGCCGCTGAACGACGGAAACCGTGCCAAGGGATGCAGCGTTGGCCAGTTCTTGAGCGTACATGCGGCACGCAGGCTGGGCAAGCACGGCCTCCGCCTTGTGCAGCCCGTTCTTCACAAGAACGCCACTCGCCCCGAACATGCCGAGTATGAATATGCCCGTCAGTATGAGGTCCAAGGAGAGCACGCCCCTCACGGTCT
>JALTCQ010000019.1 GCA_027074515.1 Microcaldota archaeon
CCACGCGTAGTTTCTTCATAAGTATGACAAAGTGGGAGAAAGTTTAACATTGTTAATGCAGGCGTTCAAGGAGCGCGCTCACCACCGAGCTCGGATTCGTTGTGCTCAGTGAAACAGCGTTGGGATGCCCCCAGTACTCAGCCACGCCAAGGTCATTCACAATAGACAGCAAATCAACGTTTCCCCGCAGCGTTACAGTATACCTTTTCTGTTTCTCTGCGTCCGTAACGATGACAACGTCGTAGCCCTGCTCGTCCATCAAATACGAGGCGATTTTACCTTTATGTGGGTAATTCGGCGTGTACGGGAGTTTCACCACGAGCACTTTCCTTCCACCGACTTCCCTTTCTTCCATCTCAGCGTTCTCGAGCACCATCTCGATCTTCATCTGAAAGAGATCCCAGAACGCCCTCCAGCCCTCCGTTTCGAGAATCCTTCGCGTGGCCGAAAGTGTCGGGTTAACACTGTATGCCGTTTCCAGCGCCAGCGCCTTCTTTCGATCTTCCTTGGTCCATTCCACCACAGTGCTCTTATCTCCTGCCGCGGCAATGCGTACCCATTCCGGTCTCTCCACCCAAGAGGAGACGAGGTAAGAAACGAGCGTTGCAGTGTTGTACTTAGATAATTCTGGCTGCTGAAGAGCAGGGTTAATGATAGTGACACAGTTATGTGCTCTTTCCGTGAAGTGGTGGTCAACAATGAAGGTAGGAGCGAAGTTAGACGTCAAGCAAACACCCGGACGGTCTTTCCAGTCGCTACCGAGGTCGAGGAAGATCACCAGAGGCTGCTCTATCGGGTACGCTACATTACCGTCCTGAAGCGACCAGTGGGAAATCCTGCGAGCTTCCTGCCAGCCAATACGTTGTCCAAGAGCTTCCTCGATCAGGAGAGCCGAAATGATCCCGTCTGCATCGCCATCGTAGAAGATAAGCGGCCTTTCGTTGGTTATCTTCAAAAATGCCAGCTCCTTCCAGAGAAGATCCATGTTTCCGCGGAGGAAAGACACCTCTTCTGGCAGTTCGATCTCCGGCTTGAGATTCTTTATAAAACGATCGTGCACAGCCTTCCACGCGTCTCTTCCAGCGGGGTAGATGCCATTTTCATCGAACTCTACTGCCTTCCCCTGGATTCTCTCCCTCGACGCGATCCGATGGTAGTTCTCACCGTCAAATACAAGGTATTCCGTTCCTTCTCGCTGGCGAGAAGACGAAACTATGACTCCCTTCCTACGCATGGAAATAAAATTCGAGAAACGGCTTTTACAAATACTCTTTGACAAGCTCTTTGAGCTCCTCCCAGTCCTTCACCTTTCTTAATCTCGGGATCTCCTTCGCCACTTCTTTCTCCCACTCTGCAGTCGTGGGAAACTGGAACCAGACAGGAACAACCCTCCCGTTAACGTTATAGCGGAAACGGTGCGGTCGGTCATCCACCCATACAAAAACAGCGTCAGAATAGCGTTCCAAGAGCTCTTCCAGCAATCTTTTCCGTTCTTTCCAATCTCTGAAGCTTACGATCTCGTCAAAATACCGCTGCAATCCAGTTCTTCTGAATCTTCGCTCCTTGTAGTCGGAAATCCAATCCTTGGACGAAAAGAGAATTACGGTGGCGCCGTGTCGCTTGAACTCTCTCAGTGCTTCCATAACGCCAGGAAGGACGCTGGAGTGCTTCGCCAGTGCACGGTTCCAGGCAACGAGCACTGGATAGAACAAAAAGCCGACAACCCTCCCTGCAACGCCAGGTTCTCCCTTCGTTCCCTTGCGCTTAACATACTTTTCATAGATTCGATCCAGCAACTCTCGCTTACGAGGGACGAAGGGGAAGAATAGCCTTGCAACCTCTTCAGAAGCATCGACAAAATGGGCGGGCGAATCAACGATTACACCGTCAAAATCAAGGAGGAGGACGACGCGCATGGATAGTTTCATGCGCTGAAACCAATAAATAACTTCGGTTTCGTCCCGTTCCAATCATGGACATGCAAACGATCTGGACCATCACGGGGCTCGCAGCAGTGGATATGGTGAACCCCTGCACCCTTGCCGTTCAGGTGTTGCTGCTCTCCGCCCTCGTGCTCACGAAGGGGAGAAAAGACGCGATCCTCGGCGGAATACTCTTCACAGCAACAATATACGTCACATACCTCCTCTATGGGCTGGGCATTCTCACCGCAATCTACGCGCTGGGCATCCAGGACGCCCTACAGATAGTTCTGAAGGCCTTGGTGCTGATCATGGCAGTAATAGAACTAGCTGCGTTTATGAAATACAAACCTGGCTTTGTAGCCCTTGAGATGCCAATGCAGTTCAGGCCCATCGCCCAGAAGCTCCTCAAATCCGTGGAGAACCCGTGGATGGCCATTCCCGTTGCTGTTCTCTGTTCTATCCTTCTCCTCCCCTGCTCCTCCGGCCCATACCTATCGGCGATCATATACCTCGCAACTACCACCATTGATAAGCTCTTCTACCTCCTTTACTACAACGCGATCTTCGTCCTGCCCATGGTCGGAATCACTCTACTCATAGGGCTTGGGACGAAGCCGGAGGCGGTGATGATATGGCGGAACAAGCACGTGAGGGAACTTCACCTGCTAGCGGGATTACTCCTGCTCGGGGTGTTCTTTATGGTCTAATCATACTTGGCGTCCTTGCTGTGGGCGTAATAGTCGGCATGCACCTTGCTCCAACGAAGGCTGTAGGCCAGACGGCACTGCCTAGCAGCATGGAAGCAGGAGAAAAATACATCGGCGTTTTGGTGTACTCTCCCACCTGCCCGCACTGCGAGAACCTCCGAGCGTACCTGCACAGCAAGTATCCCAACGCTCCGATCTTTGAAACGACAGACGCTGCCAAGATTCGACCGTATCTGGATGAGGCGAACGTGAACTGGCAAGGTGGCGTCCCCATAATGGCGGTAAAGGTCAACGGGAAGATATACGTCATCAGCGGATTCCCTGCGAAGTTCCAGGACAAGAACGGATACATCAACGGAAAAGACTGGGAAGAGGGCTTGTGCAGAGGTGTGCACGGGAAGTTCTACCCGTCCGAACGGAATTATCTCTTCTGCATACGTCCAGACGGCGAAATCATAGGAAACGAGCACGCGATCGACTGGATCATGCACAAGATAATGGGGTGACCTATTTATTTCACATCACCATAATTCTTTTGTGGACTACGAAGTTGAAGACCGTAGCTTTCCGTGGTGGCTCCTCGCTACGACTGTGTTGGGACTTCTGCTAATCATCGGCCTGGCATATTGGGGAATGGGCCTCCACGACTGCTCC
>JALTCQ010000020.1 GCA_027074515.1 Microcaldota archaeon
ACTAAATGCTGCGAAGAACGATACTGACAGTGTTCTGGGCGCGCTGGGTACAGGGGAAAGCAAACGGGTTGCAATGAAAGTGATCCCCCGCCTAAAACGTGACCACGAGATCAAAGACGCGGAACTGGCAAAAAAGATGGCTAACGTCCTTGCGCAGATCAAGGGAGACCAGGGCACAATAGCGCTTGCAAAACTGCTGTCCCACGTAAAAAACGAGGATGCACTGAAGGAAATCCTGAAAAAACACGGTTCGCGTATAGTATCCCACCCCGGGTCCCTGAAAAAAGTCGTGACCGAACCGCAGCTACTAAAAGCAATATTAGAACTAGAGTTCCACGGGAACATGAACCCGAAGCAGCTAAAAATCATACGAGACGCTGTGAAGAAAAGTGGTACGCCCGAACTGCAGTTAGATATTATGCTTAACACATTGGAAAAAGATGTGAGGACAAAACCAGCCGCCGAAAAAACGGCAATTCTCATAGGCGATGTACTCAAAAACGCAGCGGCAACAAAACTATCCAAGAATACCGTAAAGCTGCTGGAAAAGATGGAAACGCATGTTTTTTCGGAAAACGGACCAGATAAAGAATTTGGAGCAAGGTTGTTACACGTCGCCGGGGAATCGGCGGCCCTGGCGTACAAGAACGTAGCAAGACAGATGGAAAAAGATGGAGATTACGCTGCAGCAGAGAAATATCTCAAAAAGGCGTTCTGGCTGATAAAGGAGCACGCGAAACACAGCGGCCCCAAAGAGCTGGAAAGAATACACGAACTCATTGAAGATGGAAGTAATCCCCGTGCATACGTGCAACAACGAGCTACCACCACCGTAAACGCCTTGGTGCAACTTATAAACCCAAAAACATCCGGGTGGAGCGAACACACACTTGAAGCCCAGGAACACAACATCCAGCAGGCTCTACGCGCCGTGCAGTACATGAACTCATCAGGCCTGCTTGGACAAGCCAGAGAAGACACACTGAAAAACCTTGGCAGGATCCTTACAAAACTTCCAGAAGAACGGGTGGCAGAAATTCTTCCGGAGCTCGCAAAAAGCGAGGCAGGGATAAAGCTAACATCAGCATATATAGCGGCCCTTGAGGACCATCGGGCAAAGTACGCTGTAAACAAAATAATAGCAACGCTGGAACAGCAGGGAGTGCCTAAAGAAAGAATTGGAGATGTCTTGCGCAGAATCGGCTACCTAAACAAGATACCAGCATGGGCACGAAGACAGTATTTAGGAAGACCGTGACGCGCATGCTCAAACAAAGCAATGGTTGTGGACAGCGCACGTGCCTGCGCCCGCTCAGCGAGCCATACCTCATACGAGAACTGCATACCGACGATAGAGAAAAAGCAAAGTGCGTGAGGCCGAAGCGCCCCCACGCCAGCGCCGGCCGATGTAGCGGCCGTGATACGCCCGAGCCGGGATTTGAACCCGGGTCGCGGGCTCGACAGGCCCGCATGCTAACCTGGCTACACCACTCGGGCACCAAGCGCCGCATCGCGCGGCAATATTACGTTCTCTCCGTTGATTTTAAAAGGGTTGCGAGAACCGCGGAAGAAATATATATAAGCCCCACCTGTTCTCTACGTGGAGGAACTGCTGCGAAGCAAAAAGGACCTACGCTTAGAAAAGCTCGAGCAGGTGATCGAAAAGAGCAAAGACGAATCAGGAAAAATACGGATAGATGTGCTGAACAACGAAATTGCAGAAAAGTTTGGATCCACAACGGGTGGAGAGTACTTTATGGACCACACGGCCGTTTCAGAGAGAAGTGTGGGCATCCCTGTACTGCAAAAGAACGCAGAATACCTGACAACATCACGCGCAGTCATATATGCTCCAAAACAAGGTAAGAATGAGCTTTTGAGCGAAGTTAAACGAATTTCAAAGGAGATAGGGATCTCTTCAGCGGTATCCGTCGGGGGAAAAGCCCTAGCACGGATACCCATCCAGAAAATGTATTTAGAGATAGCTGCGGAACTCCACAACCGACTTCTGGAAGAATTCGGCGATAAGGTACGCCTCACAGCAGTTGTGGGTGGCACTGGAACAAGGAACGTGGCAACAATACCCATAAAGGTAAAAGCAAATCGTTACGGGCAATTACGGCCGCTAATCGGCACGTTTCCCGACCTGGACTTCTTTGCCGTCATCAAAGGAATAAAGGACGACGAACGTAAACGCATTCGAGAAATAGCCCACGAGATCGAGAGTGAAATCGCGCCAAAGTATGGGTTTAGCAGAAACAGCTACTTTGTAGATGTGCACAGGGACTATGGTATCGTCGATGAGGAAAACTACGAAGGCATGGCACACTCACTACACAGGTTGAAACCCAAGATTATCCTGCACGGCAGAGAGTTCTACGAAAATGTTCAGAAAAACAAGGTATTCCAAAGGCACGCGGAAGAGGAAGCGCACCGCTACGCTGAAAAACTGGGAATACTGTCAAGCACCGTGTATGCAAGGACCATAGCAAACGTGTGGAGACAAATTATCAATGAAATCAAAGATGCCGAAGAACAGCTAAAAACATCGAGGGGGGCGGAGAGAAAGGAAATTGCCGCCAGGAAGATACTGGCAGAGGAACTAAAGAACGCCCTCCAGGACGTGATCGAAGCGTATGCTCCGCTGGGCATGGACGTTAAGTCCGTTGTAGAAGAGCTTGAAAGAAAAAATATGGACCGCACAGTGAAAGAGGCTGCACCAAAAATATATAAGTACAGCGAATTCGGCGGGAAACGCATGTACTTGGCGAGGAAACTGGCAAACAACGACAAAGAAACTGCAAGAATCCTGGCGATGATAGAGGCTGCCAGTAATATCGCAATGGAGAGGGCAAGCCAGCGAATAAAGGAGCGTAACCACATGGTAACGAAACCAGAGGAAAGAATACTGGGAACGCACATATTCCGCGCGGCAAAGACCGTGCAAAGAAAGGTCCTGGCAACAGCAATTGAAGACCTCATCCGTGCCAAAATAGCAACGGGCCGAAGCGCAATGGTGGACGGATACATGCACATGCCTGAAAAAATTTACAGGTACTCTGGTGACGGAAAAATAACTAGAAAATAACTAGAACGTAGCCATGCTGTTCGGATTATTATCCAATTAATGAAAATCCACAAAACAGCCATAACGGCACTAGCGAAAAAGCCACATGAGAATGAAAAGGAAAGGGCGGCAGCGTCGGGCACTTCCCAGGCCAGAGGAGGCCCAGTACCATGCCCATCGCTGGCGGGCTTAACTTCCGGGTTCGGAATGGGTCCGGG
>JALTCQ010000021.1 GCA_027074515.1 Microcaldota archaeon
GTTTAATAATATATTCTCGCGAAGTAATAGTAGCTGCGCCTGGGTGGCCGCTCGACTAACCATGAAAAGCGGTCAACAAGGCGCAGTACACTCCCTCATCACTCACGGTGTTCATCATGCTCACCACATCACAGGCGCGCCTCGTAGAGATTATTAGAGAGTATTCTGAAAGGGCGCCCATCGTTGTAGAGGGCAAGAAGGACGTGGAGGCGCTCAACGCCCTCGGAATTTTTGATGTGGTGAGTGTTAACGCAAAGGGTGGGCCAGTGGGCACCGTCGAGTTCCTGGAAGAGAGGAGCGTTAGGGAAATCATCATACTCACGGACTACGACAGGCGCGGAGAGCAGCTCCACAAGAGGCTAAGAGAGCTGGCTATCTCCGCGGGAATCGCCGTGAACGACACGTTACGTAAAAAACTCCACGAGGCAACGCACGTCAAGTACGTGGAGGACCTCGCAAGGATCTTGGAAAAGGAGAGGTGAGTGCATTGGGTAAAATCTACATAGACTCCGTTAAGTACCAGATTCACGCGAACATAGAGGTTAACGGGCTCGTGGACAAGCCCGACGTCATTGGAGCAATTTTTGGCCAGACTGAAGGTCTTCTCGGCGACGAATTGGAGATGCGAGAGCTCCAGAAGACCGGAAGGATCGGGAGAATAGAGGCTGAGCTGGAACACAAGAATGGAAAGACAGTGGGCAAGATCATCGTCCCATCCGGGCTGGGAATGGTGGAAACCGCGATCATAGCAGCAGCGCTGGAGACCGTGGATCGTGTCGGCCCATACGACGCGAAAATAACCGTGGAAAAGATAGAAGACACAAGGGATGCCAAGAGGCGCTACCTCATAGACCGCGCCAAGGAACTCCTGAGCAAAATGCTCACGGAAGAGATCCCAGACACGAAGGATGTCATCGAGAAGGTCAAGAGCGAGCTCCGCATAAGCGACGTCCGACAGTACGGCAAGGACAAGCTACCGGCAGGCCCAGATATTGACGAATCGGAAGAGATCATCATCGTAGAGGGCAGGGCAGACGTGCTAAACCTTCTCAAGCACGGAATAAAGAACGTCATCGCCATTGGAGGAAACAGAATACCGAGAACTATCATAGACCTGGCAAAGAGGAAAACAACCACGCTCTTCGTGGACGGAGATCGTGGAGGCGACCTGATCATCCGCGAGATGCTCCAGAAGGCAGACATAGACTACATAACCAAGGCGCCAGACGGCAAGGAGGTAGAGGAACTAACACAGAAGGAGATCCTCAAATCGCTCCGGCGCAAGATTCCCGCAGACGAGTACGCTGCACACGTGGGGCTGAAGAAGGCAGAGGCAAGGAGAAAGGCACAGATGACCAAGGAGGAGAAAGCAGCAGAGCAGAAAGAAGAAAAAGCGCCCCCCGTCCCCACAGAGTACTTGAAGATGTTCGACGAGCTCAAGGGATCACTGACAGCAAGAGTACTTGACGAGAGTGGCAATATCATAGCAGAGGTACCAGTAAGAGAGATCTGGAAGAAGCTCAAGGAAGTGGACGGTGCCCATGCCATAATCATGGATGGAATCGTGACACAGAGGCTCGTAGACGCCGCCGCGGCGAAGAACGTCAAATATCTCATCGGCGTGAAGAAGACGAAGCTGGAGAACGTCCCAGAAGGACTTATCATTTACGCGGGGTGACCTCCCCCGCCTTGACCACTATTCTTTTTCCATTCACGACAGCATCACACAATTTCTTACGAGCGGAGCGAACAAGGCGCCATACGGTCGTCTTCGAAACCCCAAGTCGCTGAGCAGCACTATCCAGATCCAGATCGAAGAGATCCACAAGACGCATGGCCTCCAACTCTCTAAAATCCAAGAAAACGAACTCAGTGGCATCGGCAGTGTAGAACTCACGGGGAGCATAGTTCCAAGCCACGCGAACAGGTTTCCTTGGCCTTCCCCTTCGCACGTAACTAATTATCGCTCCTCGTATATATGCCTGACACCCTCGCGCCCGAAGGCACGTCCGAATAAATCACAGAACCAGGAAAGACCCACGCGCCTGCTCCAACATGTACCCCAGGCATCAGAGAGACGTGAACACCTGTCTTCGCGCCATCACCCACGAACGCCCCCAGTTTCCGAGAAACTCCTCGCACGGGGCGATCATCAAAACGAAGGTTCGCGGTGATCGTTCCCGCACCAAAGTTCACGCCCTTGCCAAGCACAGAATCGCCCACGTAGGATAAATGGGCCACGTGTGTGCCAGCCATAAGCACGGAAGCCTTCACCTCTACTGCGTTGCCCACGCGGGCGTCTCTTCCGACGGCAGAATACTTGCGGATGTATGTGTGAGGCCCAACAACAGCGCCAGGCCCAATGTATGCCGGTCCCTCAACGTAAACGCTTCCACGGATCTCAGCACCCTCTGCGACAAAGACCTTGCCACGAAGGGTAGCGTGTGAAGATACATCTCCATCCTGTCGATTGGGAAGGGTAGAAAGCGCGCGGCGAGTGGCAGTTAGTAGATCCCACGGCCGCCCCACGTCCAGCCAGCGATCGGGAGACACAACAACGGCATCAAGGCCCAGTTTCGGGAGGACGTCCGTTATCTCGTACTCGCCACGTGGTGATGGGGCAAGATCATGCAGATGATCAAATACAGAATCGCCAAGACGATACACCCCGCCGTTTATCAGCGTGCCGGGCACCTTCTCGCGCAGGGCCACGAGCTTCTGGCCATAAAGAACCACGGTGCCGTACTCTCCGTTGTGCGGGTGGTTCACCACAAGAATGGAATTGGAAGGAATAACAACAGAGGGATCCAAAAACAGATCTCCATTAACTACGATGAAATCGTCCCCCACGTACCGCTCAGCAACCATTAAAGCGTGTCCCGTCCCTTTCGGCTCTTTCTGGTCCACGAAACACGCATTTATGCCGTAGGACTCCACAGCACGAATCACATCGTCCTTGTGGTAGTTCACGACGATGCAGGGCTTCTTCACGCCGTTGTGCACCAAAAAGTCAAGAACGTAGTGGATCAGGGGTCTGTCAAGGATTTCAATGGCTGGCTTGGCAGTAGTTTCCGTGAAGGGCCAAAGACGAGTCCCCTTTCCGGCAGCAAGCACAACCGCGTCACACTTCATGGAAAGAAAAAGACTCAGGAAAATAAAAGGATGGCTAAAAGAAAGTTTTACTGCTCAAACAAAGATTTCCTGGCCGCTTCCAGCATCATCCTGCGCTCTTCCCTGTAGACCGTCTCACGAATCGTCGGAACTGCGTCAATGTTCGCTGATAT
>JALTCQ010000022.1 GCA_027074515.1 Microcaldota archaeon
ATCCCGACGCAGATCAAAGAAGCGCTTGGAGAAGTATGCAACAACCATCTGCTTGACCTTTGCATCCAAGGTGGAAGAAAGGTCAAAGACAACCAGGTGACCGGGACGGACGATTCGGTCTGCCGCAGGCCGCTCTATGGCGTCAAAGAGGCCTGTTTTCTCCAAAGAACGCAGCCAGGAGATGAGGGCCCCCCGCGTGCTGTCCTTCATCACCTCGTCGGCAGCGATTCTGTCTATAAGGTCGTTGAGGTCGTAGGGGCCGCCGCCAGTGTTCATCTCGGAGCGCATGGCCGAGATAATACGGTCCAGCTCTCTTTTTTGTGCAGGGGAGAGGTCAGGGATGAAGTAGCGGAAATCGTCGGCGGAAAGAGAAGGAACAGGGATGCGCAGATCGGAAACGCGGAGAACGGTGGTTCTGTCGGAGTAATCCTCGTGTTTATCGTCCGCTACCGGGTCTCCGAAGCCTGTGTACTCGCCGTGGACATCAAACACGACGATTCCGATCCTGCCCTTCTCCGGAGGGCGGTCCAAGAGCTCTTCAAGGATAACGGACGTAGTGTAAGATTTACCCGCCCCAGACATGGCGAGAATGGCGAAGTGCTTCTGGACAAGACGGTTAATGTCAAGGGTGACCGGCACCTTGTGGAACTGAAGGGAGCCGATGTGTATGCCATCTGGATCAAAACCGAGGAACTTCTTCAGGTCTTCGGGAGCGGGAACACGTACTTCTGCACCAGGAGATGGTGGCAGCGTTGGTCTTTCCGTCTGATCTCCGTTCCAGACAATCATTGGACGTGCCACGCCAAGGAGAAACTCCCATTCTTTCACAGGGAAGTTTTGGGAGAGTGAAGAACGCAGCTCATACTCTCGCACGATCTCTGGCTGGCCGAAATACCTGTTGGTCTTTATGACGTCCTCCACGAGGGCGAGCATGCGTCCCTGCGGTGAATTGATCTCCACGTACTGGCCCTGATGCACCACTCCGTCCGTGACGACGAAATCAACGTGTGTGGGAGACGGGCCCTCGTCAGTGGAAACAACAACGCCTACCTTCATGGAATCACCTCAAAACGGCTTGTTTGAACCTCTCATGCGGAAAAGATTGTACTCAATGCCCAGGCGCTTCTCAAGGAACTCGCGGATGTACGCCATGGACCTTTGAGCCAATCTAGCGCGAATATCTGCCTCCAAAAGGAATGGCGGAATGGTGAATAAGCGGTTAGCAGCGGAGAGGGGGAGCAGGAGAGAAGCGAGCTCCTCACCAAGGTCCGGAGAGTCGGAGTAGAACTCCACGCGGAAGGGGAGGTCGTAGTCAGAGGCCTTCAGGTAGAATATCCAGACGCGCGACGCAAGATCCTCACCTATGTCCTTCAGGGTAGCCTGGTCGCCAGGATTATCCGCGTAGGGTATGGGTTCCGTCATCTCGCCGAGGTGCATGGCGTACTTCAACCAGACAGGGTCGCGCATCCTCCCTTCGCCCAGATACGTGGCCACGCGGTCGCCCTTGGAATCCTTCACCACGCCGGCCAGCACTATGCCACGCTCTTTGCACGTGTGGTACAGCTTCCTATACGTCTCAATCACGCGCTTGTACAGGTCCTTTAGCTCCTTGCTGCCACCCCTTGGCTTATCAACCAGCTGAGGGAGAATGGAACCGTCAAGAAAGAGATAATCGAGGTCCATTGACTTTGCAAACTCCAACGCCGTGCCTATTTCAACGATAAGACGGGTGAGGGAGCGTAGTGGGCCCACGTTCTCCTCCTCAACAGGAATGTCGTACTGGAAGAGCTTCGGATCGGGAAGAGCAGAGGGAAAGTAGTCTACAGACGCGAGTGCGCCGTTCTCATAATGGTAACGCACACCCACGGCACGGACGAGCACCAGTTCAAAGCCCTGATACTCCTCGGAAAGGAGTCCGCCGTCTACCGCCCCGAAAAAGCCATCGGCAGGGCGTGGTGTGACGGCATGGAAAAAATCGGGATGGCGCTCTCGGATCTGAAGGGACGAATGCTTGCGCTGAGATTCTCTCGCGAGTATCCGTGACGCTAGGGTTTCCAGGTCCTGGATCACGGATTAAAGAATACGTGGTAGGTTATAAATCTGTGGAAGGGTCCTTTCCCGTAACGCCGGTAACTGGGATGCCCGCAGCGGTTCGCGGAAAAACGCTGTACATCGCAGACCTACACATCGGCATAGAAAGAGAGTACTGGAGAGCCGGCGTGCGCGTTTCCGGGCTGTCTACAAAGGTGAGGGAGCAGGTGGAACAGGTTCTGGACGTAACAAGGCCAAAGCACATCATCGTGGCGGGAGATCTGAAACACAACATTCCCGACTTCACGCAGCGAGAAGCAGAGGAAGTGCGGAACGTGGCAGAGCTCTTGCAGTCACAGGGGGAACTGATCATCGTGAAGGGGAACCACGACGGAGATCTGGAGAAGATACTGCCAGAGGTGACGATCTATCCTGGCTCGGGATTAGAGGAAAAGGGGGTGTATGTCCTTCACGGTCACGCGCGGCCCTCCGAAGATGCGGAGCGAGCAAAGATGATCATGATGGGGCACGTGCACCCAGCGATAGCGTTCAAGCACAGATTCGGCGTGCAGATGGAGAAGGTGTTCCTCTTTGCAGAGTGGAGAGGCGTGCCCGTGCTCGTACTGCCTGCGTTCTCGCCAGTAATAACTGGGATGGATATCACGAAAAAGGATAACTTGATCGGACCTGTGGCAAAGGAATTCTCGCAGGCAGAGGCGTTCCTGCTAGACGGAACATACGTGGGAAGGGTTTTATAGGAGCAAGATGTTTTGATTGCATGGAAGTAGTGGAACACCCCATTGAGAGAAAAAAGGCGTTGCTTGACATACTCTCGATTTATGACCACCCCCTCATCAAAAACATGAAATCCGCTGTCGCCAGGATGAATCCGCACCACCCACAGGGGCAAGAAAACATACGGCAACTGGACAAAAAGATAGACGCAATCGTGAACCTCGTGCAGGCGATAGACGAGCCACACGTGATACACGAGGTTGCATCCAAGCACGCCCCCCATAAGTTCCTGGAGGCACACGCCCTCGTAGAGGCACTTGACGAGAACCCCCTCAGGCAAAGAAAGAAAGATATTGAACAAATGTTCTCATACGTGGACAAATCTGGCATTGCAACAGCATACGGACCAGCGGTCGCGTCAAACCTGACGGAACTGTTGATAGATCTGGGACACAGAGCAAGATCCGACAGATTGGTGCTCGAACGGATCCCAAAGTTCAGGGAAATTCTTGAAACGG
>JALTCQ010000023.1 GCA_027074515.1 Microcaldota archaeon
AGCACGTCGCGGGTGAATACCATTCCTTCGCTCCATGCAGCGTTTATCTTTACTCGTGCTTCCACCGGCTTGACATCGAGAAGCGCAAGGGCGTTTGCGATCTGCTGCGATACTGTTTCACCTGCCTTCACCGCGACAAACTCCTCTGTTACTTCCACGAAACCCTTGCTCACCTTGCTCGGGATGCCTGCTGCCTTAATCTCTGCAATCATCGGCGCGGGGACGCCGGAAACACCCTTTGGCACGATGATGTCCTGCTCCGCAACGCTGCCTGCCTTTACTGGGAGGTACTCGACGTACTGCTTGAACATCTTGAACAGGCGGAATGGGTCCTCCTCTGAGACGATGACAGCAACCTGTCCTTCTACGTGATCTTCCAGGCTCTCAATGTTTGGTATCTTTCCTTTGAGCTGCTCCAATGCCCTCAAGAGCAGGCGCTTTTTCACTACCTTTATCCTTGCCTTTCCGTGGGTGCCCTTCCTTGTTTCTTGGAGGAGTTTCGCTGGGACGCCCGTGACGTCTGCCACTGCTATGGTCTTGCCGCTGTTCAGGAGATCAACGAGCTCTTGGACGACCTTCTGCTTCTTGATTATGTTTTTGCGCACCATCTTATATCACCTTCACGGCGGGCCCCATCGTTGTTTTCACGTAAACGGACTTAACGTTCTGTTCGCTGGGCAACTTGTTGATCACTGCGTTGTATACTGCCATTGCGTTTTCCGCTAGGTCATCCACGGGCATCTCCACCGTACCGATGGGCGCGTGGACCACCGGCAGGTACTTGCCCTTCTTGTTGGACACGAGAATCGTGTTCCTAAGCGCCTTCACCCGGGCCTCCAATGCTTTCACGTTTGGTGGCACGGGCTGGGGCATCTTCTTCCTCGGACCGAGCACCTGTCCGAGCTTCTTTGCGATCAGAACCATGAGGCTTGGTTCTGCCAGGAAGTAATCGTACTGCTCCGCAAGTTTCTTTGCGGCTTTCTTGTCCATCTGTTCTATCTCTTCCTTCGTGATGATGCCGTCCACGATGTTTGTCTTCTTTAGCTCTGCTGCCAGGGCCTTGTCGGCGAACACGCCTACGCGGACGTGCTTGCCTCTGCCCTTTGGCAGCGTGACGGAAACCTCTATTCTGTTCTCTGGCTTCTTGAAGTCAATGTTTCTGAAGTTTATGGCCATTTCCACAGATTCCAAGAACTTGCGGGGCTTTCTCTTCTCGATTGCTTCCTGGATTGCCGCCTTGAATTTTTCCTTTGATACCAACTCTGCCATGATGCATCCACCCCTCCCGCCTCTGGCGGTACCGCGGGGTACCTATGAAGCGGGGATAAAAGGGATTAAAAGGTTATTCTCCGATCTGGATCTTTCCAGCTCGGATGTCTGCCTGGACTTCCTTCGGATCTCTGCCATCGACCTTTATGCCCACGGACACGAGGGTCCCGAGCACGGTCATGACGGCAGATCTGAGGGACGTGGTGTTCATCTGATCTATCTTTTCCTTGGCTATCTCTACCACGTCGTCCAGGCTCATATTCCCTACAAACTCAGTTCCTGGGTTTCCAGATCCCTTTTCTTTGCCTATCTTCTTCAGTGCTAGCGCGCTGACATATGGTTTGCCGATCTCTATCTCGTACTCCTTCGTTGCTGGGTCTATCTTGAGTATGACTGGCACGTTCATACCAGCGAACTTCGCGGTCGCCTTGTTTATGTCTGCAACTACCTTTCCCGCGTTTATGCCCAGAGGACCGAGTGCTGGACCAATGGGCGGTCCTGGTGTGGCCTTTCCACCGGGCACGTTGAATTTGAGTTCCACTGTCATTGTTCACCCTCCGTTACAATTCTTACGTTCTCAGCTTCCACGGTAATGGGGATCTTCACCGCGGTTTCGAGAAGCTCCACGGTTACCTCTTCCTTCTGTGGGTCCACGCGTAGGATCTTTGCCTTTGATCCCTTGAACGGACCTGCTATGAGGCGCACAACAGACCCAGGCTTAAGCTCATCCAGTATCGGCTTGCTCTCTAACATGGGCTCGATTTCCTTGACGTCCATGGCACCCCTGCCAATGAGTCCCTTCACGTGGGGCACTCCGTTGATCACCCTGCGCACGGTGACCTCGTCTATTGCTTCCACGAGGACGTAGCCGCGCACTTGGGGCGGGACAATGATCGCGAGCAGTCCCTGCTCTCCCTCTTCAATCTTTCTCTTCGATCTCTCTGCAAGGAGCGTCGCCACCATGTCCTCTTGCCCCACGGTGGTCCTAACTCCCCAAATCTTTGTTGTCTGCTCCTCTGTCATTCACTGACCCCCGTTCTGGATGAACCAGACTATCATGTGGATTATGAAGCCCAGGACTCCAAGGATTGTTATCCCGAGCCCTGTGATCTTTGCTGTGCGCTTGAACTCCTCTGGCGTCGGCTTTTTAGCCATCCTGTATATGCGCGCTGACTGCTCTATGAATTCCCTGAGCTTCATACCAACACCTTACTCTACGAAATCTATATCAAGGTTGAGGCGCTTTTCTGCAACTTCCTGGAGATCTTGAAGGAAAGGGATTCTGGCGCCGGATATGACGATCATTGTCTGGATGAGGTTCTTGGGCATTTCTGGGTCAACCATTGCGCCCCATATGATGTGGGCCCTGGGGTGTATCTTGCTCTGAACAGCCTCTGCTATCATCTCTGCCTCCTTGAGGGTCATGTCCGCGCCGCCAACGACGTTGACCAGCGCCCTCTCCGCCTCACTGATGTCCACGTCGAGCAATGGGGATGCCAGCGCGTCCTCCACCGCTTCCAGTGCACGGTCTTCCGGCGCTCCATCGCTCTGGGATTCGCCGAGGCCGATGACTGCTGGACCGCCCTTCGCGAGGACAGCCTTGAGGTCGTTGAAGTCCAGGTTTATGAGCCCTGGCTTTGTGATAAGCTCGGTTATGCCTTTGATCGCGTTGGCCAGGATCTCGTCGGAGACCTTGAACGCCGCGTTTATGGGCAGGTCTGGAGCGATCTCTAGGAGCTTGTCGTTTGGAATGATGATGATCGTATCTGCAGTCTTGAGGATCTTTGATAGGCTAGTTATGGCGTTCTCAAGGCGCATTCTACCCTCCGAGGAGAATGGGAGGGTGACGATTGCCACGGTTAGTGCTCCAAGCTCCCTTGCTATCTCTGCCACCACGGGAGCAGAACCGGAACCAGTACCTCCGCCAAGGCCTGCCGTGATGAACACGAGGTGTGCTCCTTCCAGCGCC
>JALTCQ010000024.1 GCA_027074515.1 Microcaldota archaeon
CTTCTTTATGTGAGGTTTAGCATCCGAGTTTCTAACGATTTGGATGAGGTCATCTACCGTATATGCCCCTTTCTCCTCTGCTTCTGCCACGGCACCGGCAAGGAGTGCTCCCGCTTCCGAATCCAGCTCAAGGTTAAACAGGCCTAACCATTCCTCAATACCCATGTCCGCCGTGTTTATGGCGAAGTAGCCATCCACGGGCATCTCATGTTCCAAGTAAAAGGGTAGCGCGCTTTTTGGAACGAGAACGTTCACGTCAAAGGCCTTGGGCTGAAGGCCCCACTTCTGCAAAAGGTCTGCTTGAGGCTTGTTAGGCACCTTCATGGTCCAGAAGATGCCCACGGTGTCTATGACGATGACGGAGGTCCTGCTCTTGACAGAGAAGGGTAGGGATGCCAGCTCTTCAAGAATAACGCCGAGGGTATAGGACTTACCATAACCACGCTTTCCCAGAACGAGCATCACGTGGGACGTGCTCATATCCATAAGAACGCGGCGGCCAAGGACCGGGTTCGCGCCCTTGCTCATGACGACGCGACCAATAAACCCAGTTCCGCGCTTTCCGAACTCCCGAAGGGTGGACTCCTTGCGGCCAACCACCACGTCCTCCCCAGAGAGCACGTCCACGACCATGTGGATAATTACGCATCGGACGTTTAAAAGCCACTGTGGCGAAGACAAAAACGCGAGAAAAAAGGGAAAGGGGCGAGGGAGGCGCATAATCTGCGGAGGTGGATCCCGGGCGGGCAAACGTCAGGCCGGCGCGTAGTACACCTTTCTGCCCTTGCGGACCTTCCTGACGAGGCCTCGCTTATACAGCCAGTTCAAACGGGCCGATGCGGCGTTGAGGCCCTTGTAGCCCAGGGCGTTCCGCACGTCCTCCGCGCAAACCATGCCGCGCTCTCGCACCAACGCAAGGATTTGCTCATCACGCTCGGACAGACCCAGATCCTCCGTCTGTGGGGGGGCGGATGATGGAGGAGTCTGGATCGCGGCGAGGGCATCGCGGATCTCACGGAGCAGCGCGTTGGTGCGCTTTCGTTCCTCAAGGAGCGCGGCGATCAGCGTGGCGAGGACTACGGGATCCTGGGCGCGCTGTACGAGGAGCTCGATGGACATGATGTCGTCGTCTTCCACGCCGGGAAGCAACGCTTTTATAGCGGATATCATTGTTGATACGGAGGTGGAGCTGTCATCACGTTTGCCCGCCACGTATCATGATAGTGTCATGACATATTTAAGTATTGTCGTGAAAGAATCACGATTCTTCGTGCAAGGGGTTTGAAAATTAGATGAAGGTTACCTCGAAGGGTCGGTCCAACAGAACACCCAACGCCTTCTGGACGTCTGGGTAAGGGAAAGAGAGCTTTCGGATGTCCTTTCGGGCAACAACAACACGGTAAACCACACCCTCTGGCTTGAATAGCTTGTTGATGCCGATCACGCGCACCCCGCCGAAGAGGTCCTGTATCGTCTTCTTCAAGTCCACGTCTATCTCCACGATGCGAATGGGCTTGCCCACGGCCTGGCGGAAAGCGCGGAGCACCTTGCCGTTCTTCCCGATGAGACGACCGATCTCGCCGCGGACGAGGATGAGTATGAAGGAGTTCATGTCATAAGCACGAACAAACTCCACCGTGTCCCCTATTCTGTATTTACTGTCCAGATCGTAGAGTATTCTCGATATTCTCACGTCTAGTTCGCTGATTTCGCCCTTCTTTAGCTTCTCCTCATCAACAGGGCAGAGATAATCACTCCGCTGACAGACCTCACATATGGGGGCACGGACCATCCTAAATCACCGTAAACAATCTGGGAAGAAGTAAAAATAAACCCACGGGTTGGTGGGGTTACTCCTTGGCGAGAACAATATCGATTGCAGAAACCTTAGAAACGCCGTGCTCGCCCTGGAGCTCCTCTGTGGAGATGTCGATCTGCTTGACCTGCACCTCTGGGAGGAAGCGGTTCCTGACGACCTCTGCAACGTCCACGGCCTTGGAAATGGCCCTACCACGTGCCTTGATGTGGACCTCCTTTGCGCCCTGGTTGAACTGGGTCACAACTGCAAGGACGTAGTTCATGACGCCCTTTTTGCCAACATAGACCTCGTTCTCTGCTGCCATGGTATTCACCTCGTCTCAAAAAATGGGGGGTAAGTGTTAAAAACTCCTTAGGAACGGCTGCGCCGATACTCCTCAACCAGATCCATTATGCGCTGCGCCAGCTCCTCCGCATCCGGCCGATCTCCCTCGGGAACCACGATGGCAAAGTGCTCGGTGGATACGAGGATCCTGCCCGAAGAAACGTCCTTCAAAGGAACGATCTTCGCCTCACCGCGCCCCACCGCATCGATTGCATCCAAAATGTTCCGTACCCTTGCACGTGCCCGCTTTAGCTCCCTCTTCGCCGCGTCACGCTCCATCCTCATCTTCTGGTACCTCTCATCGCTGGGTACGTACTTCAACAACCGCTTCAAGCGCGCATTCTCCTCACGAACGGTCTTTAACTGCTTGGACAACCGTTCTATTTCTCTGTCCTTTTCAGCAACAGTATTCTTCAGCGCTGCAATGATATCGTGTAGGTGGGCAACGTCTTCCCTCTTCGGATTCTCAGAGGACCGATACGAACGCACTTCTCCCTGCTTCTCCCACTCCTCCAGCGCCTGAGCAACGGGCATACCAAAAACAACGGCCCTCTTGAGGAAATCTGCAAGCTCTGGGTCGTGGCCATACTGCGCGTCCACGTGGCGGAACTTGGGGGCGTACTGAAGGTAAGCAGCATACGCCGCGGAAAGTGCGTCCCTCTGATGGTCGTCCTTGGGTGCGTTTCCGAACTTTTTCGCTGTGGTATCCTTGAACGCCACGCGGATCTTCTCCGATGGCACCCAGAGGCGCGCTCCGAACTGCGCCGCGATCTTCTCCACGCGAGAAGGTGGGGGGACGACATCGGTGGCTACGATGATGGGAGTACCAATGTCCTTGAGCACGGAGACTATCCAAGAATCATCGGCGGACCTTTGAGAAAGAAGAAGGAGGAGCTTGCCCCGCAGGTCCAAGGCTGCGAGGCCCGCGGTGGTCCCGGGATCAACGCCCAGGATGACGTACGGTACTGCCGCTCACCTCACACGAAGCCGCCCTTGTTGGCAAGGAAGTATATCAGGCGGCGGAACACTGCGTCAAAGGGCTTCGTCGCTGGATCGAAGTTTACAAAGGCTATAGTACCGTTGCTGATGCC
>JALTCQ010000025.1 GCA_027074515.1 Microcaldota archaeon
CTCGTAGTGGGCCCCCACGTAGTCCGCGTTCTCCGCCCTCGCTTCCACCTCAATTACTGCCCGTCCGTTCCTCGATACGATCTTTTCTCCTTCCTCTGGTTTTATTACCACTAGCGTTGGCTTTGGCCCATTCTCCACGCGGTTGGCAACCATTTGTAGTATCCTTGGCCCCAAGACAGTGGGATCCGTTGTGTTGTAATCCCCTATTACCCTGACATTTACAGCGTATTCTCTAGCCTTCTCTGCGCCCCAGAATGCTGCCCCATGCTGATATTTCTTGCTGTCGTAGTTCGGAGCACCGTGTTGGTAGCAAAGGTACCCGTCGGTGGTTGTTTTGCATGAATACTCCTCCCGAAGATTTCCCGGTTTCGGAACGTTGTCTGCCCTCGTTACACCGATTATGATCGCCACGCCAGCGTCCCCGTAACGCCCGCTGAAGTAGTGACGCGCAGTGTGGAACGCGGGATTGTCCTGCGTGTTATACAGCTTTGCGTTCTGGACACCAAGAGCGCCCAGTTCCGCTGCGGTTGGAATAAATGCGCTCTCTGCGGCGGCAAGGGCGGGGCTTACCAGAAGGAGCAACACGATGAATGAAAGCGTTTTTCCCATAATATCAACTCAGCAGTATAATTTGCGAGGAAGTTGTATATAATAGAAATAGAGTAAGGATGGAAGCCGTTTACTCCAGCACGTTGTGGCGCTCTAGCATCTCCTCCTCAGTTACCCCCAGCTCGTTCTTCAGGATCGTGGCCACAGCATCAAGGAACACCGCCGCGGAGAGCTCAAACATCGTCCCCAGCGGCACCACTCCTCCGCTAAGGTCATACTTCGTCTTTGTTGGCAGCACTACGACCACGTCGGACATTTCTGCGGCGGGGGAGTCTGCCTTTGCGGTGATGCATGCAACCTTCACGTTTCTCTTCTTGGACGCCTCTATGGAGTATATGGTAAACTGCGTGCGGCCCGATCCGGTGATCGCGATAAGAAGATCTCCCTCCCGTATCGCTGGCGTGATCTCATCGCCCACCACGTAAACGGTGATGCCCATCTGCATGAGCCGCATGGCGAACATCTTGCCCACGAGCAGAGAGCGACCCGTTCCAGCCACGAACACGCGCTTTGCAGATTTGATAGATTCTATGAGCTGTTCAACGCTTTCTTCGCTTACTTTGTCCGTGGTTTCTCCGATTTCCCGCAGAATCTCATGCGTTAGGTCCTTTAGAAGCAATCCAACACCTCCCTGAAACCTTTCGCCGCATCTCTTGGGGATCTTGCCTTTGTGATTGCGCGGCCTACGATTACCACTTCCGGCCGTAGGAGCTCTGCAATTCGCTCTACGTTGTCCAGGTTGATCCCCCCAGCCACGGACAGGCCTTTCAAGCCCCTGAGCGGTTCCAGCCCCTCTGGTGAGAAGTATCCCTCGTCTATGCCCGTGTGGAGGACTGTTAGATCGAATAGTGGCGCGTATTTCTTTGCCACGGGCACCTTGTCTGGAACGCCTATGAGATCGATCACCTTCTTTATCCCTGGCACTTGTAGCGCTTCTTTCTTCGTGTTCTCCGGTGCCACTGCCAGAACCGTGAAGTAGTCCGCCCCGTGAGTCTTTGCTTCCTCTGCCTCCACCGCTGCGGCGTCCATTGTCTTGGTGTCTGCCAGAACTTCCCGTTCGTAGCGTTTTAGCTCCTCTACGATACCCATACCCACGGACTTGATGAGGGGTGTGCCTGCCTCTACGATGTCCACGAATTCGTGCACGTCATCCGCAATCTTTAACGCCTCTTTCTTATCCGTCAAGTCCAGTGCAACCTGTAGTTTCATTCAAATCGCCTCTTTTGAGCAGGATATTCCAGATAACGAGTAGTTGCGCCGCGGTGAACGCATTGGCTCGCTCGGGAATGTTGTTTTTTTCCAGTCCAGGCAGTATCTTCGCCAAAACCTCTCGTGTAAACGTACCGCTTAGTGTAATTCCCTTTTCGCTCAGTTCCAGCGAGTACCTGCCTGGAATGTACTCGGCTCGGATGTGGAACGGCCAGTTTTGCGTGATTATGCTTGCCCGTATGTTTTTGCCCCCACGTCCCGTGCTGCAGGCGTGGAGGACGATGTCGCTTTTTTCTCTCTGCGGTAGCACATATTTCCTGAAGTCTCGGTCTCTCTGGCGCAGATCAAACTGCTTCTCATAGTGCCTCTTTGTTTTGTCTCGCAAAATCTTCCAGTGGAGTTCCAAGGGCTTGCACACGTCGAAGAATATCTTCACGTCAAAGAGCTTGGCTATTTGTGGATCGTAGAACGGGAGAAGACCTTCTATGACCACTACGTCGCCTGGCACGAATTTTTCCGCATTCTTGATTATCTTCCCCGTGCTGTGGTCGTAGACTGGCTTTACCACTGACTCCCCGCGCTTGATTGCAGATATGTGCTCGTACATCAAGTCGAAGTCGTTTGCCCTTGGATTTAGCGGCGTTATTTTCAAGATCTTGCGTTGCTCTCGGTCGTACTTGTGGTAGTCGTCCAGGGAAATGTGCGTCGTGCCGGGAATGATCTGCGCCACGAGCTCTGCGAACCTCGTCTTACCCGTTCCTGAGTTTCCCGCCACGCCGATGATGTACGTCATTCTGAACTCAATACAGCTGTCGCCCATTTAAGCCTGTCGGTCCGATCTTCTCCATCTTTTCTTCTTTTTGCTGCTTTGTGTGCGACGGAGAGCAACCATCTCTCCCGTATTACTGATCGTTTGCTGGCGGAGCATGGCATTCCCGTGCATCGCGGGCCCGAAGTTCATTCCTGGGCGCGCCCCGCCGAGTCAAGACATCCAATCCGCGATTTCTACAGCGATGCCCACGGCAGGAAGATGCAGTTCAGACGCCGGAAGGGCTGAGCTGCTTTTCTATGGCAGTTTTCACTATTGTCACATTGTTAGCAGCATTTTCTAGATCTATGGTCTTTTCCGCCGCGAGGAACCGTGCCTCTTCCTCCAATTCTGGCGGGATAATCTCGTTCTTTATTAGATCCATCTGTTCATATTCCTTTGCTTTGAACGGTGCGTAAGTTACTTCACGGAACCAGCTTGCGCGGACCCCCAGATACTGGGCAGATGAGCTTTTTCCACTCCAGGTAACGTTTTATTCCGCAGGGGTCAAGATCGTCGAGGTATAGAACGCGATCGTACTTTTGAAGCAGCGCGAGGGACGTCCTTCCGGGCATTCCCGCGCCGTAGACGTCCACTGGG
>JALTCQ010000026.1 GCA_027074515.1 Microcaldota archaeon
ACGCAGAGGGTGCGAGCACGGACTTCCTCTTTGGTGCAAAGGCATACTACCAGGAGGACGGCTACCTCGTCGTGCCCCTCTACGTGACCAACACGGGCAAGACAGACGTCACCGTGGACTTCGTCTCCGACTTCCAGGACGTTGTCTTCACGAAGAACGCCGTGCTCGTTCGTCCCGGTCGCACCGTGGAGATCCTCGCGAAGATCCCCACATCCGACCAGATCCCAAGCACCGTGACGTTCTACGCCTACGGCAACGGTATCAGGAAGCAGACACTCGTGCACTTCACGCCGAACACCTTCAGCGACCGTCTTGATGTCCAGTTCCCAACTGAGATCACCATAAAGCGCGGCACGTCCTTCGTGCCCGTGCGCATCACGAACTACGGCGACACCGTTGTCAAGGTAACGCCCAAGCTCGTGGACGCACCCTTTGGCATCGGTTCCTACGCTGACCAGGCCACCATCTACCCCGGCCAGACCAAGGTCGTCACCATGATCGTTACGGCCAAGGATGTGCTCTCCGCCGGAGACAAGGTGGCTCAGCTCTGCCTGCTCGACGACGCGGGCGTGCGCAGGGACTGCAAGTACGTTATCATACACGTGCCCAGCGCCAAGACCACCGAGAGCAACGTTAACGTCGTCGGTGGCCAGTACGAGGTGGACCTGCAGCTTCAGAACGGCGCCACTTCCTACGACGTTGCCTACGTGGACGTTCAGATGCCCAAGGGCTGGACTGCGAAGGTCTATCCCGGTGACACGCTGAGCATCAAGCCATACCAGCTCGTTGACGTCAGGGTGCTCTTCAAGCCAGGTCCAGACGCAGAGGATGGCATGGCAACGGTCTACCTGAAGAGCGCTGACGGAACGGTGCTGGCCCAGAAGACCGTTGACCTGTCCAAGAGCAAGCTCACGGGTTACGCAGTGCTTGGCGGCAACACCGCAGCGTGGATCGTGGTGGGCATCGTTGTCCTTGCCCTGCTCCTTGCGCTTTTCAGCAAGGGTGGCAAGGAGTCCAGCGAGTTTGACGAGCTGAAGGCAGAGATCACCAAGAAGTGATCCCCTTTCTTTCTTTGTTCTATTTCTGTTGATTCTGTTTTTGGAAAATTAGAGGCTGACCCTTTCCACGTTGTAGTAGACGATTTCGTTCTCCGAGTCCACCACTGCGAGAATCAGCTTCGTGCGGATCGCACGGGCGAGTCTCACCATTCTGGAGATTTCTGTGATCTTTAGCTTCTTCTCCTCGGGGATGACATTCACGGTGAACTGCGTGTGCGCTTCCCCTGGCTTCTTGCCGCGCGGATATACCCTGAAGTCCGTGCCGAACTTGTAGCCCGTCTTTATGACGAAGCCCCTCGTTCTTATGTCCCTGAACACGACGTACTTGATGAAGAACTCCTTCTCCTCCTGCTCCGCGCGTCGAAGGAACTCTTTGAAGTCTAACTTGTTTCCTTCCTTGTCATACACATCTATTTTTCCTCTTTCGAGCAGATACGCTGCCTCGTAGAGTGATAGAACGAGGCCTTCCTCTGTTTTCTCACCCCACGCCTTCTCCACGAGCTGGGAGTACGGTTCGTCCATGAGCACCCTCGGTCCGAGGAGTTTACCCCGCATACGCATACTTCCCACCTGGCATCTCGTATATGAGCCCGTCTTCCCTCGCTATCTCTACTACGGCGCGCACGAGCTTGGGGTCCAGCCCCGTCTTTTCTGCAATTTCCTGAACCGTTGCACCACCTTCTCGTATGACATCTTCTATCCTTGCCAGTGCGCTGTTGTACGCGTCTAATCGCACCACGTAGTACTTTCCGTCGAATCCCTTTACGCCCAGCAGTTTTCCGCTCTTGAAGTCCGCGGCGTGCTGTCTTGAGAACGCCCGCGCCTGCTCCTCCGTTTCAAGGATCGCGTATTCCTTCGTCATGCCTGGCGCCTTGGCTATGGTCTTGCCCGTTTTCTTTTCCGTGCTTACAAGGGCTCTCTGGACTCTTTTCTGCAACACGTAATACATCTGGCGCTCGAGAAGTCTCTTTATCGCCTCGTCGCTCGCAACCACGAATATTTCGTCGGCCAGCTTTATCGCCTTTATGTTCTTGCCCACGAGGCTTTCTGGTAGTTCTATGTACGTCTTCCCGTCCTTTTTCAGAAGCTTTGCCACGTAGAAATCTGCACGGAACTCCTATAAAATCAAGGCACCCCTTCTCTTTGTGGAGTTTCTTTTCAGGCACGACCACGTGCGGCCCATACAGGCAGACCTCTTGCGCGAGGCGTACGACGCAGTGTCCCGCGGAATGCATTTCCTTGCTCACGCCCCCACAGGCATCGGGAAGACCGATGCGACGCTCTCCGCTGCTCTCACATACGCATTGGACAACGGCAAGCTCGTTCTATACCTTTCTCCCAAGATCTCCCAGCACGAGATGGCCTTGAAGGTAGTCCGCGGTATTTCCAAGAAGTACAACAAGAACATCCGTGCGGTGGAGTTCATTGGCAAGCAGTACATGTGCACCCACCCCATTGCGCGCAAGCTCAAGGGAGAGGAGTTCTACGAGCTCTGCCGTCGAATGCGAGAGAAGGAGCTCTGTCCGCTCTACGTAAACTATCTAAACGACGAGCGCGGCAGCTACTGGCCGCTCTTCAGTGAAACTGTCCTTCATCACGACGAGATAATCTCCCGGGCCGAGGAGCTCGAGGAGTGTCCTTACGAGGTGGCTTCAGACCTAGTTTCCAGCGCGGACGTGGTTGTTGGAGACTATTATCATCTGTTTTCGCCCCAATCGGGCAAGGTGTTCCTGAAAAAGCTGGACAGGGATCTGAGCGACGTCATCCTCATTGTTGATGAGGCCCATAACCTTCCGGAGCGCGTTCGCTCCGTCATTTCGTACGGTCTTAGCACAACAACCCTATCCTACGCCGCCAAGGAGGCCACTGGGCTCGATCCGGAGGTGCACAAGATCCTTCTGGATTTCGAGGAGGAACTCCTTTCCCTGGATCTGAAACCCGGGGAGCAGCAGGCAATCCAGCACGGCGACCTCTACGACTGGCTTGACGTGAACTTCTCCGACTTTGCGGATCAGTTGGAGGATCTTGGCAGGGAGTATTTGGAACTTACGGGCAAGGGAAAGAGTGCGCTCCTCCGAGTGGCCCGATTCTTGAAGGGCTGGGACGATGGAGACGGGCCCTTCTTGCACTACATCCACCGCTGGAGAA
>JALTCQ010000027.1 GCA_027074515.1 Microcaldota archaeon
AGATTGGGGAGAAAAGCGCCAGGGAGATCGTCCTCAACGACTACAAGGTCTACGAATTCGCGGGTAAGAAGTTCCTCATAAACCAGGTAGAGGTCATAGACGATTCAGAGGTGCTTCAGAGAAAGGACGAGATCCTTGCAGAAATGAATAAGGTCAAGGAAGAGCAGGGCCTCTTCGCGGTGCTAACGATGGTCACGGACATTATGAAGGAAGGCACGACGCTCCTCGTGGTGGCAGACGACTACACACCAGTGGAGAAGGCATTTGGCAAGAAGGTGGAAGACGGAGCGATCTGGCTGCCTGGCGTAATGTCCAGAAAGAAGCAGATCGTGCCACCACTGGAGAAGGTCTTCCAGTAGCCCTTTTATTTCCTAATTCTCTTCCTATTCTTGCCGCTCGGCATGCGGGAAACAACGGACCATTCCAAAAACAATGAATTCCGATGGGGCGTAGGGCTGAGCGAAGCGCTTTTCCAGAACAGCCGGGATGGCGGCTGGCAAGCCGCAAGTTCAATATACGATGGGACGCACAATGGTGGGTGCGGGTTCTTCGAACCCGCAGGCGGCTTCGGGCCGCCAGAGAAGCTGGCGCGGGGGTGGCCGAGCGGTCAAAGGCGTCGGACTTAAGATCCGATGGGCGTAGGCCCTGCGCGGGTTCAACTCCCGCCCCCCGCATCTATATAAAGCTAATTACTCCGATGTGTAGGTGCTGGCTGCAATTGTGCTCGTAATCGGTCTTCTTGTCCTCGTCAAGGCAGCTAACACGACGATCGCGGCCACGGAGCGCATCGCCGCGAAGAAGGGCTGGTCCAACTACGGTGCAGCGACGATACTCATCGCCATGATGACATCCCTGCCAGAACTCTTTGTCAGCGTGCTGGCTGCCCTGCGCGGAGACTACGCCGTGGTGACCGGAACGGTCTTCGGATCCGTCGTAGGTCTGCTTCTCCTGTCCTTGGGCCTCATAGGCCTCATCGCTAACGTGCGGTTCACGGAAGAAGAAAGAACGCTGGGGAGAAGAGCCGTCCTGACGATCATATACGTGGCAATCCTTGCAATACTCCTTCCTGCGCTGCCCTGGTTCGTCGGGATCCTCGTGCTGCTGGGCTACCTGTACTATGCAAGAGAAGCTACCAGAGTGTCCCATGCGGAAAAGAAAGGGCAGGATAGGACGGTGGGGACGAGCATTCGCAAGGATCTGCTCATACTCTTTGTGGGTATCGCATTCCTCCTCGGATCGGCGGAAGCGGTGGTATGGTCCATAGAAACCCTTGCAAGGGAATACGGCATTGCTCCCTTCGTGATTTCTTTCATCCTCGTAGCGCTGGGGACAAACCTGCCTGAAATCAGCGTGGAAATAACTTCTGCGATAAAGAACAAGACAGAGATCGCGCTGGGGGACATCGTGGGTAGCGCTGTAGCAGATTCTACTGTTGTGCTCGGCACGGCGGCGATCGTGGCAAAAACACTCCCAATAACAATGACAGCACACGTGGGAGCAGCCATCCTCCTCGGTAGCGCGCTTCTGGCTTGGAAAATAGAGAGTGGAGAGAAACTAACGATGTGGGAGTCTCTAGGGCTTGTTATAGCATATTTCCTGGTTATTGCGACGGAGATGGCGCTGGGCTAGTGGCCTCAGCAGTCTCGGGGTGATCGCGCAGGTACTTCCAAACGAGGAAAGCACCAAGGATGTTGGTCCATAGGATTGTCACAGAAACGGCCTGGAGAACCGTGTTCACCACTGTGTTGGGAAAACCGTGCGTGGTGAGTGCCACGAACACGATGGCGGAAAGAACAGCTTCGCCAAGGCCGCGGGGAATGAGAATGGCGAGGCGCCAGGGGTTCGATATTTCCATGAACTTGGCAGCCACGTAGCGGGCAAGAAGGGAAACCAGCGAGAGGAGGATGGCAAAGCTCCAAACCGCCGGATCCACGGTTGGGCTAAAGATAACCCCCAAGAACACGAAGAAGAAAACACGGACGAAGAAGGTTATCTCCCTGTGCAGCTGGATCATGTTCACCATGCGCAGGGGCGAAACGATGTGCAAATTCGTTAGGGTCATACCAAAAACGAGAGCGAAGAGCGGGCCATTTCCTCCAAACTCCTGCATAATCGCGTAGAAGAGCAAGAGAGTGGCAAACGTCAGCATGTATGAGTAGGAGCGGTTTCCGAGGTTTTTAAGCAGTTTTTCCCAGCCGTAGCCAACGAGAATGCCAAAGACGATGGAAACGGAGAAAGCAGAGAGTATATTCTTCACGGGGATCGTCCAGTCGGGATTGGGTGTGATTATGAACTGCAGGAACGCGAGGACAAAAACAACGTTATATATGTTCGTTATAGTGGACTCCAGCTCGAGCAGGGTCTGCGTTTTGGGATCCAGCCCCAAGCGTTTGCCAAGGGTTATCACGATGGCTGCGCTGGTTCCACCGAGTAGGAAACCGAGCGTAAACGCCAGTGTCCAGTTCCAGTGGAAGAGAAGAGCCGCAAAAACACCGCCGAAGATCGCAGATGTAAAGTAGTGAGCAGTGGCGTAGTAGAAGGAGCGCGGAGCCTCCTTGATCACGCGCTGGACGTCGAGGTTCATTCCCGTTTCAAACATGATCACGGCAATGGCAAGGGACGCCATGAGGTCTGCGAAGGACTTAAAGGCAGTGGGGTTGAAGATCTGCGCGATGATGGAGTTCGGCCAGAACATGTTGGCGACAGGTCCGAACAGAATGCCGAGGAGAATGAGAATGAGGGAGTCTGGGATCTTTATACGGTCGAAGAAGTAGTCCGCGAAGAATCCCACGTAAATGAGCGCTGCTATGACGACGAAAACCACTGAAACAAACATGGTGTTAAAAGGGTTCCAATAAATAAAAATTTACGGGATGATGATAGCGACGTGTCCTGATGCGATGAGGACATTGCCTCCCGACTGACCGGTTGTGATATCATGCTGGAAGGCATTGCGTTGCTCGCAGACTCGCGTGCTGCTGCGTACATTCTCCTGGCAGCCGCAGTGTACTTCGGGAACGCGCTAATATACGCGCTGAGAGAGTACGTGGCAATCCGAGGCTTCGGAAAGCGAGCAAACTATTGGGAGATCCTCAAGGCATACCTATCCGGCCTCTTCGTCAACAACATAACCCCCATGGCCAGAACCGGCGGAGAAGCGCTCCGCATCCTGTGGATAAACCAGAAATCAAAGGTGCCAA
>JALTCQ010000028.1 GCA_027074515.1 Microcaldota archaeon
AAAAACAGAGGTGCTGCGAAGGCTTAGAACAAGAGGCGAAGTCACGGTAGAAGTGATTTCTTGTAGGAACGTTCGCGCAGCCCACGAGGTGCAAGAGGGGGACGAAATTTTCATAACAGACGAGTTCTTCGAAGATATCGGCAGGGGCACATTGGGCATCGTGGCAAAGGTCATCACAAAGGACATCGGCGAGAGCAGGGTCAGCGCAAACCACTACGGCGACGAAATGGAAATAACACGGGCACGCCTGCGGCTACGCTTCTCAGCCATGGGGGAAGTGGAAAAAACAGGGGAAAGCGAAGTACCCAGAGCAGAAATCCGCCGCTCCGAGCACCTCATCATTGGGTAACCACGTAAATAGCCGCAACAAGGATCAAGAGCACCGCCAGCTCCCAACCATCAAAGAACGGCAAGCTAATACCTCCCTGGCGCGATGCAGAGATGCTCCTGTATATGTTCGCGTAGTTCGCGGGAGCCATGTTCGCATAGCCTGCACCGTTGAAGGAGATCTTTATACCATTGCTGAACGCCTTGTTAAGTCCTGCAACAAGCCCGTTGAGCAAGGACCACGTCCCTTTATCAGGATCGTACACCAATGCGCCGTCGGGCCCCTGCATCTTAAGCGTAACGCCCAAATCCTTCCCATCCACCTTCAGATGAACAGTTCCGTCAGAATCTGTGGCTAACTGCACCTTGTGGTCACCCTCTTTCGTATGCACGTCCAGAGTGGATGGATCCAGCGGATCCTTGTCCACCCCCGTCACGGGCAGCTCCAAAAACTTATTGGCATCTGCGTCATAGTAGCGCATGTAGAGCTGGCCGTTCTTGCGCACTAGCTGGAAATAACCCCTTTCAGCATCTATGGACGTCACCCCAGCTTTAGCAGTGCCATTAGCAAGCACAGGGGAGTCCACGGTCTTGCCAGTTGTTTTGTCGGTGTAGCGGACCCAGAGCTGGCCGTTCTTCTCGTAGAGCTGGGGGTGGGTGTCAGCTGAGAGGGTTGCTAGCTGGGTTGATTGGGCTGCGGAGGGCTTCTGGACGATGACGGGGGAGTCCACGGTCTTGCCAGTTGTTTTGTCGGTGTAGCGGACCCAGAGCTGGCCGTTCTTCTCGTAGAGCTGGGGGTGGGTGTCCGTACGCACAGGGACGATAGCATTTACCTCGCGATGCGTGAAGGCGTTTATCTGCTGTACAGCGCGCTTAGACTGGGGCGAAGCGTTAGGCGTGGCGGTAAACGTGGGAACAATGGCCCCGGAGGCGCTAGTCTCTAAAGAAACGTTGGCCAAGTCAGAAGACGGCAGCACAGAAACGTCCTTACGCCAGAGAAGGAGATAGCTGCCGTGACGAACGAGAACAGCATCATCAAAGACTATACTCTCCAGCGTACCAGCAGAGATCTCCTTTGTAGAGAGTACAAACTTGTTATGCTCCACGTCGTAATCCGCAGTAAAGAACGTTACGGAGTAAGACTTGTCGGCGCCGTCTACGAGAACCTTGGACACCTGGTAACTAGAAGAACTTAAAACAGCGTGGCCACCAGAAGAATCAACGAAGATAACCCCCGAAGACGTGTGAATCTCCCGAATCGGACCAAGAGCATCATAAACAGATACAATACCCTTATTCACGTCCGGGATACGGCTGGAAACACAGGAGATGAACCCATTATCATCAAAAACGTACGCCTGATCCCCAGAAACGGTAAGAGCGGGGGAACTTGTAAACTGGGTTACCACCAGACGCTCTGGAATAACCAGACTGTGAAACGTGGGGTCCACCGTGTACAGCCTAACGTTATCGGGGGCAGATATCAACGTGTTACCATCCAGGCTCACCGTTCCGGACTCTGTATTCACGATGAGGTCGTGCTTGCCAGTACTCAGCACTATAGAGCCTTTGTTGGTGTATGTCGTAGGCATCTGCTCGCCACTGCCGTAAACAACAGAAACGATCTTTGTGAACTGGAGTTCGCCAAGGGGAACGCTCTGGAGGTATATATCTGCATACGGTGCCTGCTTCTGCTCCTTAGTTGCCTTTAGGCGAGAAATGAATTTGTTCAGCTCTTTCTGGAACTGAACGTACTTCAAACCGGGAATCATACGGGAAACGGCATCAAGAGCTTTCTTTGACGGATCCATCTCCTGGAGAAGGGAAATATCTTGCTGATCCTCGTGCGCAGGAATGAATGCATGGATGTAGTAGCCTCCCCACGTATCTGCACAGTCGTGACAGCCGCCGTAGAGCTTCATCTGCAGAGGGAAGTCAAACAGAAGCAGGCCAGGGTTCAGAGACAAAAACGCGCTCTCCAACGCAGTTGCCGCAAAGGCTGCCTGGGCAGGATTACTGAAAAGGTTCCCCGTAAACTTGCGGAAATACTTGACCACCGTGCACTTCTCCGCACAGGACTCGCCACGCGCTGCTGCATCCGCCAGATCCATCTTGGCATCTCCAAAGTCTATGTTTGTGTGGTGAGCGTATAGAATGACAGAACTTCCAATATTGTCCCTCTCCGCCTCCGTAACTGCGCCACTGAGCGCTGCACCTGGCGCGCGGAACGTGTAAAAGCCACTGCCCGCCGCTGTCACGCTGCACGTAGGACAAGTCTGCTCGGCAACGGCCACGCTAACGAGCGCTGGCTTCATTGTATACATACGCTCCTGGGCCTTGCCAGGAACGAAGGCATCTAAAAACGCTGGCTGGTGGCCATGGAATACGGTATCCTCCAGAACGCTCCATGGGAATATCCCCATAACCGTCTTGAAGAAATCTCCTGGGTCTGAACCCGAGCCGATGAGAATGTCCACGAAGGCATCCTTGCCCATACTCCCCTCAGTGGGCGTAATCGTGGTGAACTTCCACTCTTTCGGGACTGGATACGGTCCTGCAAGTGCTCCCCAGCGCGCGAAAGGCGTCGCAATGCCCGGGAGAGCCTGGCGAGATGGCAAGATGCCCGTACGGTAGATGTACATGGCAGTGGGCACAACAAGCGTTTCCTTGAGTACCCTGCGTATCGCCCCATCAGAAAGCAAGTCCGCAGTCTCCTCGCGCACAGCACCCGCCAGCCCAAAGGTCGAAGGAGCAAGACTCTGGGCGGTCTTCGTCACGGAGTCTATGTTGGCAGCAGCGCGCGGAGCGTTCTTTAGAAATGATGCAAAGCCTGCCGCCACGTCCGG
>JALTCQ010000029.1 GCA_027074515.1 Microcaldota archaeon
AATGCGAGGAATGCGGGGAAGTATGATAGCACGACTTTCCCACAGAGTCCACCATAAACGAAGGAAAGCCCAACGAGAAGAGCGACAACAGCATTCCCCACGTACTTCTGCCCCCGCATGCGAGCGGAGTACACGTAGGTCAGCAGGATAGCAAGCGCCGCGGTGATGAAGTGTGCAGGGGTGAGAAGAGCAGCAAGCGCGAGCCCCACCGCGTACGAGGCCACTGCAACGTAGAGGGCAAAACGCCGGGGCAGACGGTACTTCACGAGGACGTGACGGGGCTTGGATTCCTTCAGATCAACGTCATAGTCGTAGTAGTCGTTAATGGCCTGAGCAGCGCCGGATATGAAAGCAGCAGACAGAGCCGAAATTGTAGCGCAGTAAAGAGAGCCTCCAGCACCGAGGGCGAATAGAAAAACGGCTATAGCAACCATTAGAAAATTAACGGGGCGGAGAAGTAGGAAGAGAGCCCTTACTTTCTGGACTCCTTTGCCTTTAGACGGAGCCTTTTGCTTCCGCATTTCCTGCACTTCTCCGGCTTCCCCTTTGAGCTACGGTTGTGAGCTCCACAGCTCATGCAGATCCACATGCCGTTGAACAGCCTTGCCTCTGCCTCTGGGAATCCCATGAGGAGAAGGAGCGCGAAAGGGTTTAAAAAGCTCAGCGTCTCGGAGGGGTGAATCGCTTCTTGAGGACGTGCTCGCCCAGATCGTGTTGGATACCGTCTAGCAGAACAGATACTGGTACCCCCTTGTACTTGTAGTCGCGATGAGACAGAAGGGCACCCAGATCAAAACCCGCCTTCCGAAGATAGTCGTAGAAGAATCGGGCAGGAGCAGGGATTAGCCTACGATGTGGCGCAGCAGTGTACGGTTCGCCCCGATCCAGAACGTGAAGAAGGTACGCCATGAGCACGTGGTCCTCCTCGGGGACGGCAGGGTAACGATCTCGAAGCCTGCTTGCAAGATCGTGGACGCGTGGAGAGATCTCTTCGGCAAACTGAGGGAATTTGTGATCGTAGACGTCAATTGGATTGGAAAATACGTCTCGCTCTGCCCGCCTGGCCATGACGTACCGCTCCTTCAGAAACCGGGCCACAGCATAGGGGGATTCAAGCACCATAGAAGAAGGAAGGAACGATGGTTAATAAATGTTGTCTGTACAGAGTATAACGTGATGAACCTGCGCAGGGCTGAGCTTCGCGATGATGAAGATCTTGAGTGCTGATTAAACACGGACGATCTCTGGATCTCGGAGATAGTAAACGCCGTTCTTCTGCACGATCATATCTCCATAGGCATCGTCAACGGGAATGCGGAACTTAGTCCCTCTTCTGCCAAGCCCGCCAACGAGGACACGCTCAAAAATATTCTGGCCAGCGGTCCTATTCACATTACGTGCGTACTGCACGGCAAGATCCACGAACTTATCAAGACCCACGGAACCCACAGGCGTGGAGACGATGTGTATGTTACCGTGGTGCGGGTCAGCGAACATGGTGAGACGCCCGACGATCTCCTCGTGCCGACCCTTCTTCGGATCCACAAGCTTGGCAAACGTGATTACAGGCATAACGTCGCCGTTCTTCGTGTTCAGCACGTAGTCCATGCCCCAACGCTGTCCCTGAGGATTTGCAGGATATAGGCACGTTGGCTGGCGGGAAAGAGCACGAAGCTGATCAGCAACGTTGAGCTTGCTGGCCATAAGCACTAGATACTTGTCGTCTTTCATCGGATAGGCCACGTGTGCTGTTTGAGAAAGCGGTGGCCATAGATCGCCCCACGCCATGAGGCCGTCCGTGGAGACCAAGTCTTTCAGGCCCTTTTTGCCGTACTTGAGATACGTATGAAACGCCTCCAGCACGCGGTCGTTTAACCCCCTATCCCAGTACTTTGCAACACCGAGCAGCATGGGGCTTAGATCAGGATCACGGTACAAAGAAACGAATTTGTCACGGTACTTCTGCCACTGACTACCATATAAAAATTCGAGAACTTCTCTGGCAGCACGCAGGTCCGATCCGCTGAAGTTAGAATCTATAAGGGCAGCATGGGCAGCAATTGGGCCTAAAGCGGCGGAGTACACCTCCAGATGCCTGCGCGGGATGCCGTGCCCCTCTGGGTTATACAAAGAGACCATCTTTGAAAGCGTGGACTCCAACGACTGGAGGTAGTGCCGTGTATGGTTAGACGCGAAGAGAACGTCAAACGTGTGGCGCAGATCCGTGACGACGCGTGGATATCTGCGAGACAGAGCCCGACCAATGAGATCAGATATCATTCTGTAGCGATGAAGCTCGGCGGCGTACGGGGCGATGGAATACCCTTCCCGTATGACGTGATCTGTGATTCCGGGGTTAGATTGAACCGCCTTGGCGGTGCTGTCCAATGCCCGGACGTACGCCCGCTCCTTTTCAGGATGTTTGGCAAAATCTTCCAGCAAGCCAGCACTTGCATCACCGTACACACGCACAAGGGCGTTCTTTATGAAATCATGGGCGTATTCCCTGTAATCCTCCCCGTACGTCCCAGCAAGGTACGATCCAACCTTATCGTAAACACGGCGATGGAGAGAAAATACGGAACGGGCGATTGAGGACGCAAAGCGCGGTGGAACGCCCCACGAACCGATATGTGCAGATAAAGTGCTAACGTACTTGAGCTGAGAGCTCTGACGGTCAAAGGAAAAAGTGTCGGAATGTACGAGCTCATGGATATCCCGAAATGCATCTCGGACAGCAGGCAATGCCTCTGCATCTCGCTCGAGACGCTTCTCTACGCCCGATCGCACCACGAGTAGATGACGCCACAATCATATTTATTCATTCTCCCCCCTCTTTTCTCCATGGACATCCAGAAGATGGCAGACATCGCCCTGCGCCTCGGTATTGCCTTCCCCAGCGCCGAGGTCTACGGTGGATACGCCGGTTTCTACGACTGGGGGCCAGTTGGAGCAGAACTTAAGAACAACGTGAAGCGAGCGTGGTGGAAGGAGTTCGTCCACGGCTCCCATGAGGTAATAGGACTCGACGGATCGATAATAACCAATCCGGAGGTCTGGAAGGCATCTGGACACGTGGAGCACTTTCA
>JALTCQ010000030.1 GCA_027074515.1 Microcaldota archaeon
AAAACAATGAAAGAATGGGGAGATCAGGTGGAAAAGCTCACCTGAACGCCGAAGAAATCCTTTACGTGGGGCTTGAAAAGGTACCATAAGACCAAAGCCGAAATCGCTGCGTCCACCACGCCTGAAAGGTTCAGGGAAAGTATGGACAGAACGCCAAGACCGGAACCGATCACTACGAGCCACCAGGCCCAGCTCTTGCCGGTCCAGAGGCCCCACGCAACGAGGAGACCTACGATGCCCATTGCAAGCATGAGAATGCCACCAACAACGAGAAGACCGCCCATTAGTCCGGCATCGTGGCGGTACGCCGTTGCAAACATCCCACCACCGCCAATCATCAAGAGCCCCATGAGCAAAACGATGGCGGAGGCAAGAAACTCCAGAACCGCAAGAATAGTAACGCCTGTTGGTCTTTCCTTTTCTTCAACCATTGTACCACCAGTAGAAAATATAGGAAAGGCAATATATAAACTCAGCGGAAGAAGGTCATGTATGCCAATATCGGGAAGACAAGGGTGGCGTCAGCCCAAATTTCTACGTAGTCAGCCTTCGCGCGGATTTTTCCCCAGGAAACACCCTCGCTGGGGGGCGCGCCGCTGAGGGAACCGTCCCATGGAACGGCAGTGGTTACATATATTGCGTAGTCAGAGCCCTCGCGGAAGAGGTTTGCGTTGATGATAGCGTGCTTGGGCAGAGAACCACCCAGAACGATGACTGCAGTGTTCTTCGCCTCCACCGCAAGGTTGTTCAGACGGACGATGTCGTTTGCTATGTCTATGTTCAGCTCTCTGTCCCCCCTTTCCTCCTTGAAGAAGTAGAGCATGTCGCCTATGGATCCGTCCGTGAGCGCGGGGCAGAAGATGGGTATGTTGTTCTTGTAGGCCCAGTAGATGACGCTGCTCTCCTTCTCCGGCCCGAGCTTCTCGTCCATGTAGCGCCCCATCTCGTATATGACCTCTGACGCCGAGAGAGGGGCGCCGCGCTCCCTCTGCATTTCTAACAATCGCTCGTAGAAGGGGAGCATGTACTTCTCGAACTCTATGTAACGGTCGTTGGGCACGAATATGTTGCCGATGCGGTTTATTCCCTTCTCGCGCATGGCCGCGTCGTTAACGTGCCAGTCGCCCAGAATAAAGGGTTTCAGCACCTTTATGAAGTCCTCTTCGATACCACCTGCAGTGGTGACGATGACGTCCACCTTCTTATGCTTCACCAGCCACGCAATGATCTCGCGCAGGCCAGAGGAGATGATGTTAGACGTGTAGCCCAAGAAAACGCGAACCTCCTTCCCTTTTGCCCGCTCCGCCTCGATCTTCCGCCAGATCTTTATAGCCTTGCCGAGGTGTGTTGCCTGGAAGCCTATCTGCTCGTACTTCTCCACCACTTCTTCCAGGGATTGCACCTTGTCAAAATCAGGGCCCTCAATGGGAAGACCCTCTACGTCCTCGGAAGCCTTCAGAACAACGTCCTTCGGGTCGGTCATGCAGAAATGGGAAGAGAAAGGGGTAAAAATCAGAGGGACGGTGCAACGAGGACGACCGTGTCACCCCTGATGAGAATGCGGCCAAGCTTCTTCTCCGTGCCGTCCTGTTCTGTGAGGACTGCATCGTCCACAACGAGGTTCATGTGCACGTCAAATGCGAGCAGAACGCCCTGAACCTGGCGCCCAGCCTTGAGAATGATGAGTGCTTCCTTTCCAATCGCATCGTTGAGCAAATCAAAGGGTCTGCTAACCATAAAAACCACCACCTTATTTCTTCTTCTGGAATAAGGAGCGGATAAACGTTAAAAAGCCTTTCTTCTCCTGGCGGATCTGGATTCCGCTGATTCTGGACGCAATTTGCATGATGGCTTTGGACGCGGGGGAATTAGGCGCGCGGACGACGACGGGAGCAGGGTTCTTCAGAAGGATGCTCTTGCGCACCTCGGGATCGTCTGGAATACTACCAAGAACTGCTAGCTCCAAGAGTTCGCGCACATGATCTTCGCTCGCCTCTCCAGGGAGCTTGCGCACCATGTTTATGATGGACCCATAGGGTTTCACGCCTATACGCTCCGCCACGAGCTTTATCTTGAGCGCGTCAGCGAGAGAAGCAGGATCCGGCGTGACAACGATGATTGCTTCCTCCGTGGCAGCCATTGCGGCCATTGCATTGTCTCCGATGCCTGCCGGCGCGTCAACGAATATGTAGTCGTAGTCGTTCTTCACGGCAGCAACGGCGGACTTGAGCTTGTCTGGGTTTATGCGCCGGTAAGCGTTGAGGGAAAGGCCAGAGGGAACCACAGTAAGCCCAAAGGGCCCCTCGTACATGGCGTCGAATATGTCGCTCTCGCCGAGGAGGACGTCTTGAAGCGTGATAGGTGCAGATTGCAAACGGAAGAGAAGGGCAATGTTGGCCATGGCCACGTCCGCATCTATGAGAAGAACCTTCTCGCCGAGCTTGGAGAGGGCAACGGCTAAATTCGCAGCGATGGTTGTCTTTCCGACGCCGCCCTTGCCCGAAACGATGGATATGGTCCTGCCCATGGTCACCAACCCATGCTGAAGAGAAGCTTCTCCGCGTCGCGGGCGATGGCCTCTAGCTCAACCATGTTCAGGTATGCCGGAGCGTGGATGACGAAGACGTGATTGTTGTGGCGGAAGGAGATGATCCATTCGCCCTCCCGTTGGGCGTAGAAGTGCGTGGCATCCACGAGTTCGTAGGCCACTTGCTCAAACACGGAGTACTCGTGCATTGCATCGTCCTCGGGGAACGTGGTGGCCACGAGGGCGCCCTCGTCGGTGAATATTGATATGCCCGTGACCATGTGTTTCTCTTGGAGATAGTTCAGAACCGACTCCACGTCACCGTCCTGGGGAAGTGCTGGCTGGCGAGGAACAGAAAGGCGACGCACCCTCTCGTATTCGGGGGCTTCCTCCAAGCCGAACAAGCGGAATATGAGACGCTGGATCATATTTCACCCACCTTCACGTTCACGAGGCCGTACTCTGCGAGCACGCGAATCCTGTCTATATCAG
>JALTCQ010000031.1 GCA_027074515.1 Microcaldota archaeon
TTAAAAGAGAGTTATGGGAAGGTATTAAATAGATACGCATGGGCTTCGGCATGAGCTACGAGCTAATCATCGTCTTCTTCGTCGTCCTAGCGGGGCTGCTGCTCATCGATCTGCAGTGGACATTCCTGTACCAGCCGTTGGTGGAACTTGCGGTGCTAATAGGGCTCATCGTGGCGATCGTAGGCGTTGTAGAAAGAGAGTACGACGTCCTGTTCACGGGCATTGTTTTCTTCATCGGCGGACTGGCCATGCTATCCGCCATGGGCACGTACGTCCCCACCACGGACGCTGCAAGGCAGGGACTCATGTGGGACATCCTCTGGCCGATATTAGCACCCTTTGGCTGGCTCTACGGCTACGGACCGCTTGCAGTGGGATTGGGACTCATCTTCTTGGCCTGGCTTCTCTCAAGAATTGGATAATGTAGCCGGCCGTCCGTGCGGGGGTTCATAGTGGCTGGCTTACGCACCAGCTCTCCACCCCGCGGCTCTTGCAGCCGGCGTAACAACATAGGGTCATTTTAATTTTAAGGTTCGCAGGTTCCACCCTATGATTTGTTTTCTGAACGTCAGCTTCAAAAGTGGAGAAAACATTCTACAAACATGATCCGCTGGGGCGAGGTGCGAAGGGCGCTACGCCTGGACATCACCGAGCAACCGGTTCTCCGCGAGAAGGTTGGCAAGAAAATCATCTTCTGGTTCCGTAACAACGGGGATGGACGGGTTGCAGAGCTCGTCATGACGCTCAAAGAGAAGGGGATCCCTGTGGAGATCCAGTGGGATGAGAGCGAAGGACTCACGGGAATCTGCTTGGACTACGCCGTCATCCGCTCATAAATCCACTATTTCTCGTTTTGATCGTAAAGTTGTTAGGGCAGAAGAGCAACAGAAAGTAGTGAATGAGCTCGAAGAATCCATGAGCCCATTTTTCAGTTATAATGACCTGCTGAGCGAAGCGAACGCAGGGCACGGGGGTTATAGGGGGCAGCGCCCCCATGGGTCCGCCCGGATTCGAACCGGGGACCTTCCCCCTGTCAAGGGGACGTCATAGCCGGGCTAGACCACGGACCCAGGAGCACCGGCAAAGCAAGATGGAAAAGAGATAAAGGGTTTTTAAGCGGTGGTCTCCACCACCTTGGACTCGATGTGGTAGTCGCCAGGGAGCTTCATCATGCCGCGCTTGAAGGCGATGCGGATGACGTCGTCTATGGGCTTCGGAGACCACACCTCAAAGACCTTCATTCCAGGATAGGAGCGCACTGCGCGGCCCACTGGCTTTCCAAAGGCCTTGCTCATACCCTTCTGGAGACGGTCTGCACCTGCACCCGTGAGCATCTTGTTCTCGCGGATGACGTGGTGCGGATAGGACATCAGGCGGAAGAAGTAATTACCCTTGCCGAGAGCGCGCTCGATCTGCCTGTTGATAGCCATACGAGCAGCCTCAAGGGCGTTCTCGCGGATGTTAAGCTTGCTGTTCGCCACGAGATAGTAGCGGTACTTATACTCCGCCTTGGGCTTACCAGTGACGAAACGGCGAATGCGCAGACCGGGAACACCACCGATGTAGTTCTTCTTGGGCCTGCGAACTGCCCAACGCGTATATGGCCTCTTGAGCCTCCGATAGCAGCGTGCTGGACGTAGTGCCATGATGATCACCAGAATATCGCTGAGATTATTTTTATGCCGAATGCTTTAAAGCGTTTGGTGAGGGAAGCCATAAAAAGCAGAAAAACCAGAAGATAGCGATGCGGTGGCTTGGAGCGTTGGCGATTCTAACGATCATTCTTGGAAGTGCCCACGCCTACGTGGAAATCTACGCCAAGGGATTCTCGTACCGCGGCGACTTCGGAAACCTCACGTACGTCCACGTTAAATCGCTTCAGGCCATGCTGGACACGTGGCAGGCGTGGGGGTTCAAGAACATATCCATTGGCTACAGCATCGACCCACACGCAGACGGAATTCTCGTTCTGGGTTGTACGGAAATGAGCAAGGAAGACGTGGACGCGCTGGAAGAATACATCAAGAATGGAGGAAGAGTGGCCCTAGATTTGCATTGTTCCGGACCGTTAGACGCATTGATAACCAAGTACGGAGTGGTGAGAAATGCTGGAGAGCCGTACAGATCGGACTCCGGCATAACAATGAAGATGTCCCTGCCATACGTCGACGTGGAAGGGTATCCCGTCACCTCGTCCATAACCATAGCCAACAGCCCCATGAGCACGGGATTCACCGGAATGACATACGTTGGGCCTACGTTCACCATAACAAACGATAGAATGATGCCCCTCTTCGCCACGCCCACTGACAAGGCCATCGCGTTCTACGGGCCCATTGGAAAGGGATACGTCTTCGGAACGGGCTGCTTGCTATGTTCAAATCAGATGCTCATGGCAAACATCCTGGATTGGCTGGACAACGGCCGCGTGGACTTCCCCAAAATAACGATCACGCGAAACGTGCATCCTCAGTCCGTGGTCGCGGGAAACCCCATATACGACGAGATAAGAATCCACGCGCCGCAGAACGCGGGCATAGTGGACATAGAGCTTTCTTACGTGTACGATGAGAAAGGATACTGCCGAATGGAGCCAAAGATCAGTACAAAAAAGCAGGAAGCGAGCGCAATCACCATAACCTCTGAGTTCGTGCCGCAAGAGGCCATGAGCTGCAAACTCGGGCCAGCAGTGGTGGACATAACGTGGGACGGACCAAACGGGAAGTACCTGAGAGAGGCGGTGCTAGAACCCGTGCCCATAGTCGTGGCAAACCCCTCCGTCCCCATACAGAAAAGCGATTGGCCATACTACTTGGCAGCTCTCGTGCTCGTGGCCGCCGCAGCATACATATACTATCCCAGGATGAAAGCTAGAAAGCTCAAGCGCAGGGCAAAGGCCATAAAAGAAGCTCTTCACGACCTCCGGCTGCAACTAATGACCCAAAAGATAACGGAAGATGTGTACAAACAGCTCTTGCAGAAGTA